>SMXC01000231.1 GCA_004356825.1 Caldithrix sp. | reverse complement strand
GCTATCCATCAGAGGAAACGCCAGGTTCTCGAATTGCTGCGGCATGCTTGAACTCACATCTGCAACGGATTGGTTTAAGGATTTTTGCATGGTCCTTCCTTATCAAAAGAGTGTATTTATTTCATAAAGAATCAGAAAGGCAGGCTGACGCCGCCGGTGAACACTAAGCCATCCTGCCCGATGGCGCCATTGGCAATAAAGCCGATGTTGGGTCTGTTCAATACCCGCATGCTTAAACCGGGATTGAAATTAAATTCACCTTCAAAATCCGTGCTGTTAAATACCTGGCCAAAATCTAAAAAAGGTGCAATTTCCAAATCCATGGAGAATCCCATAATAACTTTGTGCATGGCCTGGAAGCGAAGTTCCACGCTCCCAAACACTGAATGTTGGCCGTAGAACCGTCCCACTTCAAAGGCTCGAAGCGAAGCTTCGCCTCCCAAAGCAGCCTGGTCGAAAAAAGGGAGATTCTCACTGGTGGTAAACATCCAACTGTTTCTTAAGAGCAGAGTAAACCTCTGGTCAACCGTAGAAAAGTATTTTCTCAAATCAACAGCAAACCGGCCATAATTCGAAACCGGTTTTGGGCTGCTGGTGACCTGGTTGTATTCGGCGGTAAGTTTTATGTAGATGCCGTCGGAAGGGGTAAATTCCTGGTTGCGGCCATCGTAAATAAAGTTTACCCGTTCACCCACCACGGTCGCACCCTGAATTCCGGGTACGTTCAAAAAGTCAGCGGAGTTGATGGTGAACGGCTCCTTGCCGGCTAATCGTTCTGCGCCTCGTTTAACATCCACCGAACGAATTTTCCCACCTATGGAAAACCGGAAGTTATCAGCGGGCAGCCAGTACAAGTCTGAGACTCCGCCAAATTCTTCATGGGTGTAATTGGTGCCGGCTTCTTCGTCCGTATCGCCCCCTAAGCCAAAGAAGCGGTAGCGCGGATCTTGAAACGCATCGAGTTGAACTTCATAGCCGAATCGGTCATTTTGGCCAAGAGTGAAATTCTTGATGTGAAATTGAAGCTGACGGTTGCGGTCATCTGAAAGTTGCGCTGCAAGCGAGTAATTGAAGTAGGCCGCCGGACAGCTCACAACGTCCAATGCGACGGTGGCGCCGACATATTCATTGTGATATCCACGGATAGCGAAGGTGCCGGTCATGATGCCTTCACGAGTCACGTTCATCAATGCCACCGCCCCGCCAAAGCTCTGCCCGTTTTTTTTGGTGGAACCGACAAACGGATGCCAAACCGTTTGAATGTGCTTGCCATGGTTTTGCGGATCACGAAACAACCAATGTAGGAATTTAGGCAACGGGCCATTTTCATCCCAGGTACGAAACAGGCTTTTCATCGGTTGCGGCAAGTTTAGCCGGCTTTCCTGAACGAAGTAATCCGATGGCACCGGCCCAATGGCCGGCTCAGGAATGTTTACAGTACCGTTGCTTGCTTCCGCGGAAACGGTTACAGTTGTCGAATAAGATTCACGAATATGGGTGGTCAGGTGGCCGGCATTCAAACCTGGTGTATAAGTAATTTTAGCTGCAATCGTATAGTCTCCCGGCGGAGCATCTCCCCTGATTTTAAACGGGATAACGACCTTGACTTCACCCGTGAAAACACGTGTGACGCCCAAATGAACCGGCACCCCCCGAACTTGCGGCGGCGGGAAAAGTGGTTGGTCAAAGACAAGATACTCCTGCTGTTGCATTGCAATAATTGTTGCTGCGGGAATGCGCGCCGAGCGGTCATTTTCTCCAAGCCAGAAACCCTGGGGAATGCGAAAAGTAATGGTCAAGGCCGACGATTGGCCCGGGCCTAAAACCGCACTCGCCGGCCTCATATCGATTTCAATGGGATTTTCGACGGTTTGAGAAAGACCGGCGGAAGATGAAAATAACAATGCCATTGATAATATTACACAAATACCAAGAGTCTTAGAAAGGGTACGTTCTTGCGTTTTCATTTTTTCCTCCAATGTGAACAATCGTAAAAGTCCTAAGGTGTAAAATCTGAAGCGTCTGCTTTTCGGAAAATTAGTTCCTTCCCGCTATGACACCTAAAAGCCCGTAGCCGCGGCGCAGCGGGTTCTGAGTCATTTACCTGTTGTAACCACTTCACTCTGCACCGACCCGACGTTCTTTGCCAGGAAGTTGCGGATGAAACTTGCGATGACCTCGCCGTCCTCTTCAAGGGCAAAGTGCCCGGTGTCCAGCAGATGAAATTCTAAATTGGTCAGGTCGCGCTTGTAAGGATGTGCCCCTGCTGCCGGGAAGATTTCGTCTTTCGCGCCCCAAACAATCAACGTCGGCGGCTGGTACCGGCGAAAGTAAGCCTGCCATTTCGGATAGAGCGGCGGATTGCTGCCGTAGTCGTAGAACATCTGCAGCTGAATCTCCTGGTTACCCGGACGATCCAGAAGCCTTTGATCCTCGTTCCAGGTATCCGGGCTGATCGTTTCAGTGTTGCGAATACCATTCGTATACTGCCACTTGGTCGCACCGATCGTCAACAGAAAGCGCAGGGCTTCTTCGTTGGACATGGTTTCTTTTTTATAGGCGGCCTTGACGTTTTTCCACCAGGCGTTATCCAATCCTTTATTGTACGCCTTGCGGCTTTTCCAGTAGGCCTTGATCGGCTCCCAAAAATTATTGTCGATGCCCTCGTCGTAGGCATTGCCGTTCTGGATAATGAGCGCGTCCACCCGTTCGGGATGCGCCACTGCCAGGCGGAAGCCGACCGGTGCGCCGTAATCCATCAGGTACAGGCTGTATTTCTGAATACCAAGCTTGCCGATGAATTTCTCGATGATTTCGGCGATATGGTCGAACGTGTACTCGAACTCATCAACTTGGGGCATGGAGCTGTTGCCGTAGCCCGGGTAATCTGGCGCGACAACGTGATACTTGTCCGCCAGCGCCGGAATCAAATTGCGGAACATGTGCGACGAGGTCGGAAATCCGTGCAGCAACAGAATTGTCGGTGAATTCTCCGAACCGGCTTCGCGGTAAAATATGTCCAACCCATCGATTTTGATGGTTTTGTAAAGCGTGGGATAACTTGTAGCTGGCGCCTGCTTTGCGTCGGCGTTGATAATGAACAGGCCGCCAATGCTGATCGCTGTGACAGCGACGAGCACAATGATTTTTTTCAGATTAAATCTTAAAGTGTTCATAGTAGTTCTCCTTAATAATGTGTCGGATTAAAGGTCGATTTGGAGACGCCATCCACCGGGCAGCCGGGGAGTGCATCTCCTCACCAACCGCTTTTAGCTCTATGCCGGAGCCGCGTCGCTTGAACTCACATTGTTGCCTTTGACGAATAAGAACAGCGCAATAAACAGTAGCGTTACCTGGAATTCCATGCCGCCCATCGGGTGTGTTTCCGAAGCCACGAACCTCCATTGGCCCCAGTGCACCATGAAAATTGCGCCAAGCAGCACCGGAACAATCAGCAAAGCTCCCAGTCGCGTCAGCCAATCTTTGGAAAAGCCGCCGATAAGTAACAGCGCGCCGCCGGCAGTTTCTGCCAGGGCGACCAGAAGAAGCACCGTGACCGGCAAATTCATCATGGCTGCCATACCTTCTAATTTTGGAAATTTGTCCAGCCCGTGATAAATAAAAACGCTGGCAATAGCCGCACGTAAAAACCAGTGTGCGTTAGGCGATAGTTTTGTTAATACGTTCATCTTTCGTCTCCTTTATTTTCGTTTGTTGACTATACTTGATTCCACCAGATATCCGGGCTGCCCGCAGTTGCAACGGAACAGCCCAAATTCCTTTTCCCACCTTCTTAATTCGTAGCTGTTATTTGTTCGATCTTCTGCACCGCTTCTTCCGTAGTCCAAACTGCGTTCGCGATAAAACGAAAGTTGACCAACGCCGCTTGATAACCATCGCCTTCAGCCACGATGGCCGCTGCTGTTGCGTCTTTGACGACCGCAACTTCAAAACCGCGTTCCAGCAATTCGCGCAAATGCGATTCGGTACACAAGTTGGCAGACATGCCGCCGAGAATAACTTTGTCGATACCGCGCTTGCGAAGCTGCAGCATGAGGTCGTTGTTTTCCGGCCCGTACACTTTATGCGGGCTTGACACAATGGTCTTGCCATCCTGAATGTAAGGCTTATACAGTTCCAAAAAGTCGGCTCCCGAACCTTCAAAGCCTTCTAAACTCAGCGCATCTTTGCGGTCGAACATACCGATTTTGTGCATTAAGGCTTCCAGCGCGCCTTCAAACTTCCAACCGTGGTCCGTTGGATAGTAGTAGTGTGGTGAGATGAATACAGGAATGTTATTCGCCTTGGCCACTTTCAGCAGCGCTTCGATATTGGCGACCGTGTTGTTCTCGGTCACGCTTTTTCCAACCACGCCCCAGGTCACGCCGTCAGGACTCAAAAAATCGTTTTGCGGATCGGTGATAACCAGCGCGGTGCGTTCCGGATCGATTTCCATGCCCGGGTTGGGAAGCTGTGCCAAGCCAGCCGATACGGCGCTGACCATGAAAACCAATACGAGTGTCATTTTTAATGATTTCATTGTTGCTCCTCCTTTTTAAAGGATAATTGTGATTTAGTTTAATTGATTTGTGATGATCATCACCGCGGTTTAAGGCAAGGCCTGTGCCAAAGGAGAGACGGTGAACGTAGACCCTTGTAAAACAAAATCTTAAGAGATCGATGGACTGTTAAAGGAGGAACGAAGGCTAAGGATTAATCTATTGAATGTCGTGGAACTACGGAATATCAAGGAAAACACGAGCAGTTGAATCAGGGTCTCGATTTGATTATTTCCCCAATAACCACAAATTCTATGGGTGCATTTTACTGTGAACGATATGCGTTATCTTTATAATTGTATCCTTTAAAACCATATCTACTGTCAGCAAATCCTTCATATTCGTAAACTTTATAACCGTATTCATTGTGACCATATCCACTACTGCCATATCCAACTCGAGTGGGTCCTCTTTGACCATCATAATCTGCTTTGATAAAACTAAAGCGCGGCGAACAACCAACGAGCACTGTCACCAGGACAAAACCAAAAAGTAATTTTATGTTTTTCATGTTTAAAAAACTCCTATTTGTATTCACCTTTCTTTAAACTGTGGTTTTAAAAAAGATGCCATGCCAAGCAATTCGACATGGCATCTTTATAACCAAAACCTCTCTTAGTTCGATACCGGAACCGGATCACTTGAACTCACATTGTTGCCTTTGACGAACAAGTAAAGCGAAGCGAGCAGCAGCGTTACCTGGAATTCCATGCCGCCCATCGCGTGCGTTTCCGAAGCCACGAAACTCCATTGTCCCCAGTGCACCATAAAAATTGCGCCTAACATCACCGGAACAAGCATGAGCGCTCCCAGGCGCGTTATCCAATCTTTGGAAAAGCCTCCCAAAAGGACGAGCGCCCCACCAACGGTCTCTGCCGATGCCACCATGAAAAGCATCGCGACCGGCATATTCATCATTGCCGCCATACCGTCTAATTTTGGGAATTTGTCCAATCCGTGATAAATAAAAACACCGGCAATGGCCGCACGCAACAACCAATGTGCATGTTGTGATAGTTTTGTTAAAGACTTCATGATTTATCTCCTTTTTATTTTGTTATGTTTTACTTCAGAATTTAACATTAATTATAGTTGTGTCCTTTTTTCAATTTTTCTCGCTATTCTGAATCACGCCGTTGAGTTTGTTAGTTAATTCCGACTTAGGCGTCACACCAAGCACTTGATCGACTACCTGGCCATCTTTGAAGAGTAGTACCGCCGGGATAGAACGGATGCCGTATTGTCCGGCGATTTTGCCATTAGCATCAACGTCTAATTTCCCAACCTTGGCACGTCCTGCAAAATCAGCTGCTACTTCTTCGATTGCAGGGGCGATCATGTGGCAGGGTCCGCACCAGTCAGCCCAAAAATCCACCAGAACAGGCTGGGAATTTTCGAGTACTTCTTTTTGAAAGTTCGCATCAGTAAGCGTAACGTATTTTTTGTCCGAGGTCATTTTTGATTCTCCTTTCTTTAATTGGACACCACCTCTGTTGAAGCTAACTTCTTATTTTGACGTTAGTAAATTAGTTGTATCCCCACTGCTATTCTCGGGTGGGAATTTTTCCAAAATATGCTTTACTGCCTCATTGATTTTTTCTTCTGTTATGATACCGCTGTCGTCAATCTCATCAATATAGACGCCACGCCAGAGCAATTCATTTGACGCCGGGTCAATAAAGTCTAAGATTAGGGTCGCCTCTTTGTATTGATAAGCGTCCAGCCCACCGTTGCCATAATATCCCGACCCATAACCAAAGCCGTAATATCCCGACCGGTAACCAAACCCATAATACCCGGGCCGGTAACCATGTCCATACCCATACCCGAATCTATCAGACCTTACATCAACTTTGTCCTCGACAGCAACAGAGTAAGCAATCAAAAAGTCGGGACTGTTGGCTTGCTTAGACAAATTCTTAGCGACCAATTCTGCCTCAACTGCTTTTTTCAATCGTTTTTCAAAAAGCGAGTTTTTTGCAAGACCATTTGAACCGGAATATTCAGATTCAGATTGCCAATCAAAAGTTTTTAACCTGGCGAAATTAATTTCGCGATCGTAGTCTGATCTTACCAGTCTCCCGGAACAGCTTATTAGCCCTGTTACCAGCACCAAACCTAAGACCAATTTTATATTTTTCATAACATGACTCTCCTTTCTTTAAAAGTTCACACATTTCTAATTCAAGCTTCGTGCCAAAAAGGGAAAAGCCATTTTGATGGTGTTCCAAATGGCTAATTATATTGCAATTAGTTTAATTGAAAATGTT
>SMXC01000230.1 GCA_004356825.1 Caldithrix sp. | reverse complement strand
GCACTCGGAAAAATTACTCGCTGCGCTCCCAATTTTCCGGTAATCAATATGTAAGGTGCTTTTAACTTCTTGTCACTTTGAAACCGATAAGCACATGCTTTCAGAGGGATAATGAAAAAAAGGAGAACTCTTATGAACGCTCTCAAAATTTCTTTCATAATATTAAGTTCACTCGCCTTTTTAAGTATGTCGGCGCATAGAGCAAACAAGGTCCAAGTGCAGGGAAGGAATTTTATTCTACCAACAAAGGAGGGTGTTCTCGTTGCCAAGTTTGGTTTCAGAATTCACCCAATAATCAAAAAGATAAGGAACCATCCAGGAATTGATATTCGCGTTCAGAGAGGCACAAAGGTTTATGCGGTAGAAGATGGAACGGTTGAAAAAAAAATAACGACATATAACAAAAATCGCGGCTATGGGAAATTCATAATTTTGGCTCATCAAAAGGATCTGTTAACTCGCTATGCTCATCTGGATTCAATTCTTGTTAAGAAAGGGCAAGAAGTCAAAAGAGGAACCCTTATTGGATTGGTTGGGGAAACAGGGTTAGCAACTGGTCCGGTATTACACTTTGAAATGATCAAAGATATGAAAAAGGTTGATCCTGAGAATTATATTGACTTTACAGTTCTATCGAAAGATAATTAGTTCGATAAAGTGCTTTAGATTCACAAAAAGAGCAGAGGCGCAGCGGTCAGAGCTTTAAGAGTAAGGCTAAAGGATGCCTGAATTAAGAAGACCATTGGATTTTCAAGAATATTTCTCGTACCTTGATAGCAAGGATTTGTGAATAATGCACTTTGATTTTTTACCTAATATTTTCATCCACCGACAAAATGTTCTGAGTTTTTTTGTAAGTTTTTCTTATCAAACATGTTTTGTTCATTTTTAGAGATCAACTTTTTTCTCCTTCTGCAGGTGATGAATCTGCTATTTCTGTGATAGAATTATGAATAGACTACTTCCATTCCTTTTCCTTTGCTTACTTGGAACAACCCTGTTCGCCCAAACCAAAACCGCGCCAAGCGACTTTGTTCTGGCACGGCTCAAGTACTACGGCGGCGGCGATTGGTACAATGATCCGTCGGCAATTCCCAACCTTTTGCAGTTTATGGCCGATAACAGCAATATTGCCGTGGGCAACTCCGAAGCCATTGTGGAGATCATGGATGAAGAGCTGTTTTCCTACCCTATTATATTTATGACCGGGCACGGCCGCATTTCGTTTTCAAAACAGGAGGCGGCGCGGCTGCGGCTCTATTTGACCTCCGGCGGTTTTTTATTCGCCGACGACGATTACGGCATGGATAAATCTTTCCGCCAGGAGATGAAAAAGGTTTTCCCCGAACAGCAGCTTTTGGAGATACCGTTTTCACATGAGATCTACCACTCCCATTTTGAATTCGGTAACGGTCTGCCCAAGACTCACGAGCACGACGGCGGTCCGCCAAAAGGGTTTGGAATTTTTCACGAGAGTCGCATGGTGCTGTTTTATAGCTTCAATACCAACATTTCAGACGGCTGGGCCGACCCGGATGTGCACAGCGACCCGCCCGAGGTGCGAAAAAAGGCGCTGGAAATGGGAACAAACATCGTGGTTTTTGCTTTGACTAATTAGATAACATAACCATTGTCTTTGCGAGGCGTTCTTTGCCGAAGCAATCTCAAACTTGCATAATCAGAAAGATTGCTTCGCTCATTTCATTTGCTCGCAAAGACGGGTAGTACTTAAGGTAAGTTTTATGAGCAAACATGAAAGCTTTTACGAAAATCTCGTCGAACGGCTAAACTTTCTCCGCAAAAGAGAAAAACGCTTGAGATTGACTCAAGGCGTGTTCACATTCTTGATCGCTTTTATTGGTTTAGGCTTAACAGTTGTCATTATTGAAGCTGCCTTTTGGTTTGGAACCCCCCCACGCTTTTTCTTGCTGAGTCTTTCAATCACGTTAGCTGCCGCCGTGTTTGTCTGGTTTGTCGGTCGCCCGCTTTTTGCGATTCTTTTTCGTCCCCATTCACCGGGTGAAACAGATTTGGCCCTGCGGGTCGGGAATCATTTTGAAAACATCCGCGATCGATTGGCCGACGCCCTGCAGGTTTTTCAGCAGCATGCCAAAAACACCGAAGGCTATTCTCTCGATCTCACCGACGCCTCTTTGGCAGAAATTCATGATGAAACGAAAGACTTGAAATTCGAGAGAGTCGCCGATACGCTTGCTTTAAAAAAAGCTTTGAAATATTCTCTGATCTCGGGTGTGATTCTCACCATTCTGCTTTTGATCTTTCCCTCTTCTCTGACAAATGCTTCGTACCGCCTCCTGCATCCATCTATGGATTTTGCTAAAGATTTAGGTTTGACTTTTGAGGTATTGCCGGGAGATAAAGAAGTCGTCAAGGGAGAAACAGTTCGGCTCAGTGCCAAAGTCAGGGGGGCGGAGGTAGACGAGATCGCTGTCCTAACCAAAAAGAAGGAAGCGAAAGCGTTTGAGCGCACCCTTTTAAATTTGAATGAGAAAAACGAGTTTGTTTTTGAAATCGATAACATCACTCAGGATCTGAATTATTATTTTGAGGTTTCGGAGCGCAAAAGTCCCCAATACAAAATTTCCGTCATCGATCTTCCCTTTGTCAGGAATCTGCAAATCAAACTGATTTATCCCGCTTATTCAAAATTGGGTACGCAATTCCTGGAAGAAAATGTCGGGGATGTTTCGGCTTTGAAAGGAACGAAAGTCTCCGTTTCTTTGCGAACCAACAAAACCGTTCAGGAAGCAAAAATGAAATTCGACAATGAATCTGAAACGTCTTTGCGGGTTTCCGGACAGGAGGTTTCGGGCGGGTTTGTGCTTAGTCGTTCGGGGAGCTACCATTTTCTTTTAGCTGATAAAAAGGGATTGGCCAACTCGGATCCAATCGAATATCGTTTATCTGTTGTCGAAGACCAGCACCCGTTTGTCCAGATAATTTTCCCCGGCCAGGATGTTGATTTGGGTAAAGACCTGCAGTTTCCGCTCAGCATCGAAGCCGAGGACGATTTCGGTTTTTCAAAATTGCGGCTCGGTTACCGTATTTTTCATGAAGGGAACCGGGAAGGTAAAGAGCAATTTCTTGATTTAACCTTGCCGCAAAATGTGCAGGACCAGCTTCTTTTGAACACGACCTGGGATCTCTCGACTTTGAATCTTTTCCCCCAGGATGTTGTCACTTATTTTGCCGAGGTGTTTGACAACGACCGGATTTCAGGTCCGAAGAGCTCCCGGAGCGAAACGTATCGCCTGCGCCTGCCTTCTATATATGAACTTTATGATGAGGTCGCCCGCGATCATGACGAATCTTTCAACGATTTGCAGCAGCTTTATGAGGAGGGCAAGACTTTAAAATCAAAACTGGACGAAATCGTTCAAGAGATGAAACGGGAGCCGGAGCTCGACTGGGAGGAACAGCAGGAAGTTCAGGATGCGGTCAAAGCGCAGGAAAACACGCGCGAGAAACTGCAGCAGGTGCAGGAGACATTGGACCGGATGGTCGACCGCATGGAGCAGAACGATTTGCTTTCTCCGGAAACGCTGCAAAAGTACCGCGAGCTGCAGAAGCTGGTGGAAGAAATGCTGACCCCGGAATTACAGCAGGCGTTACAAAAGCTGCAGCAAGCCATGGCCGATCTCGACCCGCAAAAGATGAAACGGGCCATGGAGAAATTCGCAGCGTCTCAGGAGGAGTTTTTGAAAAGCCTGGAACGCACACTTAATTTACTCAAGAAACTGCAGATCGAACAGAAGCTGGACGAGGCGATTCGAAAGGCGCAGGAGCTGCACCGGCGCCAGGAGGAGCTGAATAAAATGGCTGCTTCGGATTCAGATCAACAAAAAAGCAGCAAGTACGCGCAAGAGCAAAGCGGCATTAAAAAGGACACGGAAAGTTTGGAGCAAGACCTGGAGCAGTTGCAAAAGAGTATGAGCGAGTTTCCACAGATGCCGCAAAATCAAATCGATGCGGCGCATGAGCAAAGCGGTCAGAACTTACAAAATAAAATGCAAAAGGCGACACAGCAATTTCAGTCGGGGGATATGAGCGCTGCACAAAACACCGGACAGCAGATTTCGCAGGATATGCAGCAACTCATGGAAAGTTTGCAAAGTGCACAGAAGCAGCTTTCCGAGCAGGAAAAGCAGAAAATCATGCAAGCTCTGCGGCGCTCTTCCCGCGATTTGCTCAACCTTTCCCAGCAGCAGGAAAATTTGATGGAGTCCACAAAAGGCACCGACCGCAATACGCCAGGCATGACCGGGTTGGCGGATAAACAGCAAGACATGCTTGGCGGCCTTTCGCGAGTGACAAACGGACTTTATGAACTTTCGCAGGAAACCTTTTTTGTGACCCCGGAAATCGGTAAAGCCCTGGGAAAATCCATGAAAGGTATGCAGGACGCTTTGCGGGGTTTGGAAGCGCGCAACTCCGGCAAATCGAGGCAAGGCCAAAATCAGTCGATGGCCGGATTGAATGAAGCAGCCTCCCAGATTCGCAGCTCGATGCAGGGCTTGAGTCAGGCGTCATCGGCCATCGGGTTCCAGGAAATGATGCAGCGCATGATGGGGCTTTCCCAGCAGCAACAAGGCATTAACCAGCAGACGTCGCAAATGGGTCAATCACCCGGCGAAGGCATGAGCATGGAACAGCAGGCGGCGATGCAGCGATTGGCCGCTGAGCAAAATGCTGTGCGCAAATCTCTTGCACAATTGATGCAGGAGGCCGGCAACCGCTCGGACCTGCTGGGCGATTTGAATCAAGTTGGCAAAGAGATGGAAGAAGTGGTCAAACAGTTACTGCAGCAGAATATGAACCGGTCGATCATCGACCGGCAGAAGAGAATTCTTTCCCGGTTGCTGGATGCCCAGCACTCCATGAACCGCCGGGATTACAGCAAAAAACGCCAGGCTGAGACTGGCAAGCAGTACCAGGCAATGAGTCCGCAAACGTTGCCGGGTTCGCAGGGCCCAAAAAACCGGCTGAGAAATGAGCTGATCAAAGCGATGCGCGAAGGTTATTCAAAAGATTATAGAGAATTGATTCGGAAATATTTTGAGGCACTGGCCCGGGATGAGCGAGAAGGGAGCTTGAATAATTGAGTCAATCACATCACTTTCTCGTTCCAAAGCTCCTGCCAGGGAAGGAGAATAGCTCAAACCCAAGGATTAAGCCTGGTTGGTTCGATCGGTGTTGTATTGCCAGCGAGAAGAACGGGACTAATTAACCTGAATAATTCATGAATTTTCATTTCAGGCAAAAAACTTCAATATTGTCATGCCCGAGTAGTCGGGCATCCATTACCTGCACTAAGTTGTTTATTTGTAATGGATTCCCGCCTTACAGGCTGTTGCAAATAAGACTTAAGCCACGGATTGACACGGATTATCTGAATTATTAAGGAAATGTCCTTTTTCGTCAAACAATCTGGAAGAATCCGTGTGTTCATCAGTGGCAAAAAAATGAATCTGCAACAGCCGCCTTCGCGGGAATGACGACTTTTATCTTTGTGAATTAATCAGGTTAAGGAAGTAAAAACGAAATTTGGACGAGTTAATTGCAAATGCAATCACGAACAGGGAAGAATTTATATCAAAAGAGCTCTTAAATTGGCTAATGAAAAATAGATTTAAATCACATTTATTAAGAACCTCAAAGTGGGCCATGCTCTTTGCAGCCAGCACAGTTGCATTTGCTCTAACCTCAAACACATTCGCCCAGGACGCCGATTTCAACAAAAGCCGCCTGCGGACTGCGCAAGATCTGGAAAGACGTCGTAGTTACGACAACGCTCTGCGGATTTATCGCAGTCTGTATGACCTCGTTCCCCGGAACCAGCTCTACTATGAAGGCGTCAAGCGAAATATGGTGCGACTGAAAAAGTTCGATGAGCTGGTCGTAATTATCAGAACGCAAATCAACCTGAGCAACGGCAACAACCCGAGGTTCTGGGCCGACCTTGGGAACGTTTATTACAAACGCGGCGACCCGGCGCAGGCGCTGAGTATTTGGGAAACGGTTTTGGCGGATCATCCGAAACAGAAATCCGGGTATATTTACGTCGCCAACGCCATGGTGCAAAACCGGCTTTACGACCAGGCAATTGAGGTTTATCAAAATGCCCGCCAGGTCTTCGGCCAGCAGCATCTCTTTGTTTTTGAATTGGCGAATATTTATGTCCTGCGCTTGAAATACCGCGAAGCAACTCTGGAATATCTAAGTTACCTTGAAAAAAACCCGAAACAGTTCAGTTACATCGAGGGTCGAATTACCGGTTATACCAAAGACCCTGAACATGCACAGGAGGTCGCTGAAGTTTTAAAATCGTACCTTCCTCAAAGTAAGCAGGCGTATTTGGTGCGCAAGCTTCTGGCCAATCTCTATCTGCGCGTCGAAGATTTCGAGATGGCTTTACAACAGTTCAAATTCCTTGAAACCGTGAAAGTTCCAACCCGGCAAAAGAAGCAGGGGCAGGAACTCTATTTTTTCGCGGAAAAATCACTGCGTGCCGGTCGATATCAGTTTGCTCAGGATGCTTTTGAACTCATTCTCACAAATTATAATAAGTCTCCTTATCGGCCGCGGGCATTTTACGGAGTTGCTATTTCCAGGCAAATGCGTGGATTTTCCGCTGAAGCTTTGACCAGCTACAACGAATTGATCGATGCGTTTCCAAAAACCCGCTGGGTGCAGGATGCTCTGTTTCAAATTGGCGAAATTTATTTCCGGGATCTTTTCGAATTAGACCAGGCGCTCAGTACGTATCATTTACTGATCCAGAAGTATCCAGACAGCAAAAATTCTGTTCAGGCGCATTTTCGCATTGGGGACTGCTACGCCGCGCAAGGAGATTTTGAAAAGGCTCAACTCTGGTATAACAGAACCCGAAGTCCTGGCACGGCTAACCCAACTGCGCGGGATGAAGCCTTGTTTAAAAGCGCTAATTTGGATTTTATGCAAGGCGAATTTGACACAGCGCTCGAGAAGCTGCATAAGATCACTGCAAAAATCGCGCAACGAAAAGGGGAACAGCCTTTTGTAAATGATGCCCTTGAACTGATGTTTTTAATTGAGGAAAATCAGGCCGAGTCCAAAGAAGCGTTAGTGGTTTATGGTCAGGCCCAAAAGCAGAGAGTGCAAAGAAAGCTGGCCGATGCGGTTAAATCGCTGCAGGGAATCGTGAGCAATTATCCCACCGCCAGCATTCTTGACGAGTCGCTCTTCGACCTCGGGGAGCTCGAGAGTGAGCGCGGAAACTACGCGGCGGCTATCGGCTATTTTCAGGGTCTTTTGGACAACCACCCCGAAAGCCTGCACAATGAACTTGCCCAAAAGCGAATTGCTGAAGTCTATGAAACTGAGTTGGGAGACAGTCAAAAAGCATATCAAGCTTATGAGCAGCTTCTCATCAAGTATCCCAGCAGCATCTATCT
>SMXC01000229.1 GCA_004356825.1 Caldithrix sp. | reverse complement strand
GTATAGCGACCTGGGGATCATATTTGCCCTGCCAATCACAAAAAATGTCAATTTCACATTCTCAGGTAAGCGCCAGGAATTTGATGGATTTGAAACAAACAGAGTCCATACCGGATCCAGAATTTTTGGAAAGATTTCATATCAACCGGGTTCAAAAATAGAATTAAACTATACCGCGTTCTTAAACAAAAATGAATTTGAAATCCCCGCACCTTTACCAGCGGGTTTTGTGCCTTTAACATCTGCAGCAAAACGGAAAGACCAGCGTTTTGATCAGGTACTGTCTTTAAAACTGGGAAGTCTTTCACAAGAAAAGAAACTTCTTAATGCCAGTTTGTTTTTTTCAACTATTCGGGAACAGTCTATTGCAGACTCGGTGGCATTTAAGCCTCGAAACATGACTATCGGCACAAGAATTCAACAGCAATTAATCGCGGGCAATCACCTTTTTGGTTTCGGGGCAGAATTTAAAACAGATGTCCTCTCCAGCCCTCGATTAGGAGATCATACTGATAAGTTTGGTCGGGTCTTTATTCAGGATGATTTTCTTTTGGCCGATAAATGGCGCCTGGGATTGCAACTGAACTTAGAGAGCAAAAACGATTATCCAATTAGGTTTAACCCGGCTGTGTTTTTCTACTACGAACCTACAGAAATCAACAAAATGTGGGTGGGTTTCCGGCGGGCGAGGCGTTATCCAAGCTTTGTGGAACGCTTCTGGCCAACCCCGGATTTTCTTGGAGATCCCGCACTCTCGGCTGAAACAAGTTCTAGTTTTGAATTAGGCATCAGTTTAAATAGCGACGATGTACAAGTACACGCAGCTGTTTTTCTGCAGCAGGTTGATAGCTGGATAGGAAACACTGTACTAAAAAATCTCGCTGACTTTGGGCCGGCCAATTTAGATAAAAGAACTGTCCTTGGCCATGACTTTAAATTTATCTGGAAATATTTTAAGGGCGGCGAGTTTGGCTTTGTTGGCTCCTACTTAACCGTTGCCGAACCGGGACCCTCAAAAAGATTGCAGGTGCCGGAGATTTCCATTTACAGCTATTTGGACTTAGGCCGTCAGATGTTTGAAAATTATGTTTATGTAAATCTCAGATTAATCGGCAGGGTTTTTGGAGAAATCTCTGGGTTGACTTATGAGAATAGCCCGTCGCTGCCTTCGGTCGTGAAGCTGCCCGAAACCACAGTATTCGACGGCCAAATTTCCTTTCAATTCTCAGATGCCCGTTTGTCGATTTCAATGGAGAATCTGTTCGATAAAAAATATCAACTGGTGCCAGGTTTTTTTATGCCGCCCAAAACATTCCGGTTCGGAATTGTATGGGAGTTTTGGGATTGAGAATAATTTCTTCTTGACATTTAACACCTGTTAAATTATATTAGTACCATAATTTCAAATGGACACGGGTATCTCAATTTATTGATTGAGAATGGAAGCTGGTGAGAATCCGGCGCTGCCCCGCAACTGTAAGCAGCTACGAAAGCCGCAAGACGTCACTTTTCGGTAATACGATTGGGAAGACGCGGTGATTAGGGTCAAAGCTGCAAAGCCAGGAGACCTGCCCGTGGAAACCTTCGAGGGAAGGACTGAGCTTAAAATTGAAAACGGTTAATCCCCGACTTTTTCTTAAGGTTGGGGATTTTTTTTGAACCGCCCTGGTTCATAAATCACGCTGATTAGGTCGGCCTGTCCTTTCTTAATTCAATTCTGTTCGTTCGCGAATAGAAAAGTCATTCATTTTTTAAAAAGGGAGGTCATCATGTCTCAGCGTTGGCTTGTTTTTGTTTATTTATCATTTGTTCTGCTATTACCCGCCCGTATCTTTGCTCAAACAGGTAAATTAAGCGGTTACGTTCTTGATCACTATTCAGGAAAACCGTTGCCCGGTACCAATATCGTTATAAAGGAAAAAAATATTGGAGTTGCGGTGGATAATAATGGATTTTTCATTCTACACCAAATTCCTGTCGGTAAAAATGTTGTGGAAATTAGCCGCATCGGATTTGGCTCGCTTGCCCAAGAAATTGAGATAGCAAATGGTCAAACAGTTATCCTGAATTTCCGTTTAAAGGCAGAAGTGGTTAGATTTAGTGAAGTGTTGGTCACAGCGACTCGGGAAAATGCGTTGCAGAATGAAGTAGCGGTCGCTACCGAAGTTATTTCTCGTTTAGAGCTTCAAGAGAGCCATTCTCAAAATATCGGGGAGGTACTTGAGTTTGCAACCGGCGTTTTTGTTAAGAATTACGGTCACATCGGTGCACTAAAAACTGCTTCGATTCGCGGAGCCAGCGAAAATCAGATCCTCATTCTTCTCGATGGACAGCGCTTGAATCTGGCCCAGGGCACTGCTCCGGATTTAAGTGATATTCCATTGCAAGCCATTGAGCGTGTCGAAATCATTCGTGGTGGCAATTCCGCTCTTTATGGCACGGATGCGGTTGGCGGCGTTATTAATTTGATCACTCGTTCAAACACGGAAAGCAAGCCGTTATCGGGTCAAGTTACCACGACTGCAGGATCTTTTGGGACACGGGTACTTGAAGTAAATTTCGGCCAGAAATTGAGTAAGTTTGACTATTTTTTGGCTCATACTTACACCAGCAGCGATGGAGATTTCAGCATTGAAGATTCTCAAGGCCGCTCGGTAAAAAGAACGAACAACGGACTGACTTTGAATGATACGTTTCTTAATGTTAGATATACCCCAAATTCTGCCAGCCAAATCAGTGGGTTCGTTCAGATTCATGATGCCGACCGAGGCGCACCAGGCCCAATAAGTTTTCCATCCGAGACAGCTATTCAAAAAGATAAATCGTGGAAGTACAATTTACGCTACCGGCAACAATTTGCTGCAAGGTTTGGCCTGAAAGCCCAAACCTATTTCTATAAATTCAAACAAAATTTTGACGATCCGAATCCCGTTTTTCCTTTCTCCAGTGAACATAAAAATGATGTATTAGGATTTAGTTTTCAATCAAATTGGCGGGCATCAGATTCAAACGAGATCACGGGAGGTTATGAATTTCGGCAAGACAAAATTAACAGTACCGATGTTGCTTTGCAAAGACGCAGTAACCACAGTATTTTTTTACAGGATCAAATTCGGTCATCATTAAATCAAAATTTCGAAATTACTCTCGTGCCTGCATTGAGGTGGGATAAATTTTCTGATCTCGAGGTACAGATCAGTCCCAAGATGGGATTCTCACTTAGATACTTAGCCGGGTTTCAGTTGAATCTTAGAGGTAATTGGGGAAAGTCTTTCCGCGCGCCTTCTTTTAACGATCTTTACTGGCCTGCTGGTCCTTTTGCCGTAGGTAATCCCGATTTAAAACCTGAAACAGGAAGCGGTTATGATTTGGGGTTCCTGCTAAACTTAAAAAGAACGGGGTATTGGGGTTTTGAAGTAAACTATTTCAATTCGAACTTGGAGAATTTAATTATCTGGCGGCCGGACGCGAACTTTGTATTTAGTCCGGAAAATGTACAAGTGGCGAGCATCAAGGGGCTTGAATCGAGAGTAAGCTACAGTGATCCAAATGATATCGCCCATCTGAATTTAGATTATACTTATCTCGATGCCGAGGATGCGGTGAACAATAATCAGTTGATTTATCGACCCAAGCATCAACTAAAGGCTGAATTGATTGTGAGTATCAAGCAAATTCGAATGAAAGGTGGGTTTAGATTCCTGGGGAAAAGATTTACCAACGCCGATAACTCAAGCTTGCTGGACTCGCATAGTTTAGTTGATATTGGAGCCGCTTGGAATCAACCTTTTAAGGGTGGAAATTTCAAGATTAAGATAGCAATGCGGAACATCTTTGATAAACAAATAAAAGTTATTGACGGTTTTCCTGCACCGGGACGTGAAGTACGATCCAGTGTGGGTTTTACATTCTAAAATGTTTTTCAGGGGTTTTCTCAACAATGAACTTTAAGTAGCGACTGTCTTAAAAGTCAAGCGTTTTCAGCCAAATTTGGCTGCCAATATTGACTGTTTTTCAGCATGGTGTTCATGATGCACAGCAATTTTCTCATAGCAGCGGTAAGTGCAACCATCTTGCATTTACCACGCTCATCGACCAGGTTTCGATAGTATTTTTTGATTACCGGGTTGAACTGTGTCGCGACCAACGTTGGCATATATAACTTCGTTCGGACTTGTTTTCTGCCGCCTCCGGTCATGCGTTTTCCACGGAAAACGCCGCTATCGCGATTGATGGGTGCGACACCAACCAGGGCTGCAATTTGTCTACGGTTTAGAATGCCCAATTCGGGTAATTCTGCGACAAGCATGTGAGCGGTGGTTTTGCCAATACCTGGAACGGATTGAAGAAATTCAGTTTTTTGTTTTAGTTCGGGTGCTTCTTTTATTGCATCATCTATCTCTTTGTCAACGTTTTGAAGCTGAGTTTCAATAGCCGTAATAATAGCTTTAATGCTTTGTTTGATTTCCTTCTCAAGTGCATGTTCTCTGCGGTTGACTTCAGCAGTATGCATTTGAAGAAGTTGTTTTCTACGTGAGATTAAGGCTTTTAATTTTCTGGAGTTATCATCGATGAATTCATGAGGCATTGGTTCTAATGTAGCTGCAAACTTGGCAATAATCTTAGCATCGATTTTATCAGTTTTAGCCATTTGCCCCAAAGCCTTAGCAAAATCTCTGATGCGTCTTGGATTTACGATCGCTACAGGAAAGCCCTCTGCTTGGAGATGGCTCGCCAGGAGCATTTCGTAACCGCCGGTTGCTTCCATCACAATCAACTCCGGTAGGATTTCATGACAGAGCTTAGCACAGCGAGTGATTCCTTCAGAACTATTTTGCATCTGAAAGGCTTTGTTTGTTTCGAGTACATAAACATCAAAGGAACGTTTTGAAATATCTACACCAATACAATTTCTCATGTTATCCTTCCTTGCAATGCGGGTTCATTAAAATTACAATGTCCCAATCGACTGTTCGGACTTTTGAGAATAAACAGTCTGTCGGATCCGGCTACTTACGGGCTACTAAACCCTAGGGTGGGACGATCTCGACTGACTGTTTGAAAGATATTTATTTAAATGATAAAAAGCACTATTGTTAATATACAAGGGTAACGCAGTGGCTTCCGCCACTGCGACACTTGAGCCGGTGGCTGTGCTATCAGCCTACCCGCATGCATTGAAGATTTATCTCACCGAAAATACACTATGAAAATTGTCTCGCTCTTACCCAGTGCAACCGAAATTGTTTATGCGCTTGGCTTAGGTGAGGAGCTTTTGGCGGTCACACACGAATGTGATTATCCGTCCGGAGCCAGCGAAAAGCCGGTAATAACCTCAAGTATTTTAGAACATTCTGAAAGTTCAAGTTTGCAAATACACAAAGGCATTACCGGCTTGATTCATGAAGGCAAAAGTATTTACCATTTGAATGAAAAACTGCTTGCTGAAATTAAACCTGATTTAATTCTGACCCAAGAACTATGTGATGTCTGTGCAGTTTCTTATAACATCGTTTTGGAGGCCGCTAAAATTTTAGAAGGTGATCAGGAAATTATCTCCCTGGAACCGCATTTCTTCCGTGATGTTTTGTCAAATATTTTGCTGGTTGGAGAAAAGACCGATAAGAGTAGTGAAGCTAAACGGTTCGTTGACTCGCTTGAAAAGCGAATTACTTTCATTGAGAATAATACCTGTAAATTAACTGTACGCCCCAAAGTTTATTGTATGGAATGGATCGACCCACCTTTTGCTGCCGGCCATTGGATATCTGAAATGGTTGCCATTGCCGGCGGTCAAGAGGGGTTGGCCATTAAGGGGCAGCCGTCGGTGCAAATTAATTGGCAGGATGTGGTCGATTACGCCCCGGAGATTCTTGTTTTTATGCCCTGCGGTTTTGGTTTAGACAGAGCAGTTGCAGAAGCAAAACAGGTTCAAGGTTGGCCGGGTTGGCCAGACCTTCCCGCAGTGAAAAAAAATCAAGTTTATGCGGTAGACGGTTCCTCATTTTTTAACCGGCCGGGCCCGAGGCTGGTCGATGGCCTCGAAATTCTTGCTCAAATACTCAATCCCGAGATTTTTTCTTCGATTTTACCGCGCAAAAATTACCAAAGAATACATTTCGTCTGCTAATCGTTCAATGTTCGGATTTCTACCATTTAATCTGCATAGATTATACGCTAAAAATATTAAATTAACTCAGTTAGAACATAGGGAGGTAATTGTGATGTAATATAGGATTAATAAACCGGCTCCTTTTTGGCTAGCGTATTTTTTACTTACAAAATGTTGCTATATTTTAACCATGTTTCAACAAATATTGCTTGACTATAAAGTTTATAAATTGTATTTTTTGTAGCAAAAGTGACCGGTTTCTGACCATCTTGACTCTTTCAAACTGTTTTACTCTTTATGACTTTGGAAGAAGTTCAATGAAAATAGTTGAAATGTTTCCTTTGAACTAATTTTCTGCGTGTTTTAATCAGAGTGCGTTGTTTTAAGATGGGGAAGAATAAACCCGCCGAAATTTGCCCAACACGGTTCTTAGGCCAAAGTACCGCAGAGAATCCACTAAAATCCTAATGATATCCAAAAAATAAACCTAAAGTGAGCATGCTGAAGAGCAACACGATACTGGTTGTCGATGATGTTCCGGTAAATATTCAATTACT
>SMXC01000228.1 GCA_004356825.1 Caldithrix sp. | reverse complement strand
TTTTCGGTCTGGCGTTTCTGGATTTCGCCTTTGCAAGCGCCCGTCCGCAGGTTGGTCATCAACACAGATGAAAATCTGATCTTTTGGCAAAACTCTGCAGTGACGATTTCCCCGGACGGTAAGAACATTGTCTACGTCAGCTAACAAAACGGGGCGCCCAAGCTATTTCTACGATCCTTAGAAAAATTTGAATCGACCCCGATTCAAGGAACCGAAAATGGCAACTCGCCTTTTTTCTCGCCGGACGGCCAGTGGATCGGTTTTTACACAGACGGGAAATTAAAGAAGGCGTCCATTTTTGGCGGCGTGCCGACCAAACTTTTAGAGCTGGAAGCATTCCTGGGCGCAAGCTGGACTCAAAAGGATACCATCTACTTCTCAACTCGCTCAAACGGCAATTGGTTTCTGGCAAAAATTTCGGCAAACGGCGGCACATTGCAGCCGGTAACCCTGACACAGAATCCGTTGGAACCCAGGAAAGTTTGCTGGCCGCAGGTTTTGCCGGGCGGTGAGGCGATCTTATTCACCAGCATCGCCGAAGCCAGCAGCAATCCAGACGAAGGCCAAATCGAGGTGCTTTCCTTTTAGAGACCGGCGAAAGACGTAAAGTGCTTGAAGGCGGCACCTATGCCCGCTACAGTCCTACCGGACATCTCGTCGCGGCCTGGTCCGGCGGGTTGCTGGGTGTGCCCTTCGATCTAAGCAAACTGGAAGTGACCGGTCCCACCATACCCGTCCTGGAAGGCATTTTACTCGGCTCGGGTTACATCCCGAATTATACATTCTCCGAAGACGGCTTGCTGGTCTTTGTTCAAGGTGCAACGGGTGGAGTGGAAAGACGAATCATGACGGCGAATCTTCAGGGCGGCTCACAATTGTTGCTGGCAAAGCAGGAAGAATTCTCCGAACCGCAATTCTCCCCAGATGAAAGTCAGCTGGCCTTGACGATTGAGAAAAACGGCAGCAGCAATATCTGGATTAGTAACCTGAATGATGGCAGACTGCGCCAGTTAACTTTTGATGGAAACAACAGTCATCCTATTTGGACTCCGGACGGCAAAAACCTAACCTATGTTTCTGACCGAGATGGCAGCCAGAACATTTTCAAACAATCTGTAGATGGCGCCGCGCAAGCCGAGCAATTGACCACCGGAGATAACCCAAAATGGCCGGTTTCCTGGTCGCCTGATGGCAGCGTGCTCGCTTATCACGAGGAACACCCCGACTCAAGTCTGGACATTTGGCTTCTCAAAATGAATGACCGCAAACCGGAGCCTTTTTTGCAGACTCGCTTCAATGAGCGCCAGGCAACTTTTTCGCCGAATGGACTGTGGATTGCTTTCGTTTCTGATCAATCCGGGCAGGATGAAATTCATCTGCGTGCAGTTCAAGACAAAGGTGAAAGTACAAAAGTCTCTTCCGCAGGGGGTAAATGGCCGATGTGGCACCCGAGCGGTTAGCAGCTTTATTACCGTTTTGGGGACAAACTCATGGCTGTGGCAATTACTACCAAACCTGAGTTTAGCGCGGCGCAAGCCCGGGAGCTTTTTTCTGTGCGTACGCGAGGGGGGCAAATGAACATCTCTCCAAAAAGTGCGCGCTTCGTGTTTGTCGATGCAGATATTACCCACGACGTGAACCATCTCAATGTTGTGCTCAATTGGTTTGAGGAGTTAAATAGTAAGGTACCGTCCGGGAAGAGATTTTTCGGGATTAAGTTTTGAGGTGCGGCAAGTCTATGTAAAAACCCGGGACGAGTGGCGCAAGTGGTTAGCCGAACACCACCAAACAGAAAGGGAACTCTGGCTGGTCTTCTTCAAAAAAGAAACCGGAAAGCCCTCCCTTGAATACGATGTTTCAGTTGAAGAAGCGCTCTGCTTTGGCTGGGTTGACAGCATCATCAAGAAAATCGATGCTGAAAAATATGCCCGGAAATTCACACCGAGGAATTCCGGAAGTCTCTGGTCCGATTCAAATAAGAAGCGAGTAAAAAAAATGATTGCAGAGGGTCGCATGACTGAGCCCGGTCTCGCACGAATAGAAGAGGCCAAGCAGAGCGGCCTATGGCAGAAGTCTCCCCGTGCAGATATTTCATTTGAGATCCCAGAGGAATTTGAGCGCGCTTTGCAGCAGAATAGAGAAGCACAGGGGTTTTTTCAGCAATTGGCGCCGAGTTATCAAAAGCAATACATCGGTTGGATTGTGGTGGCCAAACGACCGGAAACCAGAGAGAAGCGAATCAAAGAATCCATTGCGTTGTTGACAAAGGGTGAAAAACTTGGTTTGAAATAAGATTGTTACTTCTTAGATGGCTATATCCTCCTTCCTCACCTCTGCTTGGGAAGGAATTGTTTTCGAACCGACAAGATGGTTAGTCTTCCCACACAAAAGAATTTGAAGTCAACAGGAAAGTCAAAACCAGGAACAACATGAGAAAAAGAACCGACATCAAACTTACGACTGCCGGGAATGCCGCGGGCTCAACCTTAGTTGTATCGAATGGCCCATCCGCCAGTAACTGGATTGCCAAACCTTGAATCAGCGGCCAGTTCTCGAATGTCAAAAACAGCAGCACTAACCCCAGAAGCGCGCCAGCTGCAATTTGGAAAATCACCAGTGGACGTAAAGCTTTTCGTT
Organism: Caldithrix sp.; assembly: GCA_004356825.1. Taxonomy (GTDB): domain Bacteria; phylum Zhuqueibacterota; class Zhuqueibacteria; order Oceanimicrobiales; family Oceanimicrobiaceae; genus Oceanimicrobium. The sequence continues at coordinate 15,156 of SMXC01000228.1, read as the reverse complement.
GTGCCTCTTGTTTTTCCCTGAATTGAGCTTTCAGCCAGATAAGACCGTATGCCGCCGGGTTTGCTTCTTTTTCGGTTTCCCGGGCAAATGATTTCAGCCAGCTCCAAACCTTTGCCTCTTCCTGACAAATGGCACAAGATTCGAAATGAGAGCGAATCTCATTATCCCATTTTCCGGTTTTAACTGCTTCGAGTACGACATCTTTATTTTTGCAAATCATGCTAACACCTCTGCATCAATTCCTTTTTTACTTAAAATTTTCGCTAATTTCTTGCGGGCACGAAAGAGAGCGACTCGTACACCTTTTTCCTTCAAACCAAGAATCTCACCAATGCTGCGATGCGAATGTTCTTCAACATAGGCCAGCCAAAGCAGGGCGCGTTCTTGCGGTTTCAATTCGCTGAACACGCCCGCCATGTCCGTTTGTAAACCAACCGCTTCGTCAAGGTTCTCCAGTTTACCGTTCTTCTTTTCTGCAAATTTAAGCCGCCATTTTTCATGAACTTTCACTCGTTTCCAGCGGTCGTGATTCAGGCGTGTGGCAATGGTATACAAATAAGATCGCGTTTGCGATTCGCCGGTATCCCGGGGGGGCTTTTGCAGAAAACGCAAGTAACTTTCCTGAAGGAGGTCCTCCGCTAAATGAGCATCACCACAAATGCGATAAATGTACGCCCACAATGGCTTTGAAGTCCGGGCGTAAAACGCTTTAAAGTTGGTTTGATCCATATAGATCGTTCGACTCAGTCCCGGTTTTGACTGTTTGGGGCTTCCAAATAATCTTGATCGAACAAGCCCCACTTCCGGCCCAGGAAATACGAAAAAGCGGCAGCGGCAAACAAACCTATGGCCATTGCCGGCAGAAAGATAGCAGGAAAAATAAGGTCGTCCTCTACTTTCCAGGCGATTATCATCGCACCAAAACCCATAAAAAGCATCAGAAAACCGGCACTAACTGTCACCAGGATCGGCACCTTGCTCCCCTTGCCGGAGGTGGTCAGCGTATTCAAGGCAGCCAAACCTCTGTCACTTTGCAAAAACTCCATCAACTGTTTTTCGTCGCCGAACTTGTCGATTATTTTGTTAAAACGCTCGGTTTTTGCTTGTATTGCGGCTTTGAATCTTTGATTTCGCAGATAATTAAACCATCCAATCAATCCGAAAATCCCGACGACTACGGAAGCATTAAAAAACCAAAACATAAGGGTCTCCTTTATAAGATAATTTCCTATTTTTAGTAGTAGAAAACAACTCTTTTTACTTTTCGATTTTCATTAAGAATTGAAACCGCCGTATTTCGCTGGCTCTCTTCCTCAGATATTTGAAAGTGAACGGGTGTTTCAATGTCTTCCGGGAAGAACTTATTTTCGTCGAGCGGGAACAATTCAAATTTGCCGATACTGGTGGTCATGATGAGGGATTTTTCCCCGGCTCCAATTTCTAATTTACCTAAAAAACGGTGACGATAACTTCCAAGGTACTTGTTTAAGATTTCACTTTTCACCTTAACTGATTTTGGCTGGCGTCTTAGTGGCGGTTTGTGATCAACGAGACTTGGTTTAGCTTTTGGCGCACCTTCCTTTGCTTCCAAGATCAAACTGAGAAGGTTCATGATGTTTCCATGGCGCACATTGTTGTTATCATAACTATTGACTACGTGCACAAAAACCAGGTTTGCATCCGGCAACACACAAATTCTTTGCCCGCCGCTGCCGCTTGCAAAATACATTCGCTGACCTTTTAACTCAGAAACCCACCACAGATAGCCGTAACTACCCCGTTCGCTGAATCTTCCGAGCTCCGTTGAAAAAGGTTTTGTGCTTTCGACGACCCATTTTTCAGGAATAATCTGCTTGCCGTTCCAACGACCCTTGTTGAGAAAGAGCAGACCGAATCGGGCCATATCGCGCGCCGTCATTCTAAAGAGATAGGCGGGATGTTTGGATTTATCTTCTAATCGATAGTGAGTAAATCGAAGCGCAAAATCTTCCATTTGGATCTGATCTGCGACATCCTCTTTGAAAGCATCAAATACGCCTTTTTCGGTTTCTTGTTCAAAAATAGTTGCCAGCGTATTAAAATCCCAGTTGTTGTAGTACCAAAAAGTGCCCGGCTTGTGACTGCCGCGCTGAGGAAGGTTTTTTTCCATACCTCTGGTCGAATGAGCCGCGGGGTGATAAATTCCTGATCTAGCTGTCAACAGGTCGATGACCTTCGCTTGTTTCTCCTGCGCGGTCAGAGTTTGTACATCATCAATTTTTAAATCAGCCAGCGTTGCGTTCAAGTTTATTTTCTCTTTTCCAACATAAACTCCGTAAAGAGCGCTCATAAAACTTTTGCGAATGGAAGCACAGCGAAATCTTCGTGTGGTCTCGCCCCACGAAACCAGTACCCGGCCGTTATGAATGACCAAAACTCCTGCCGCTTCGCTTTGTTCAAAATCCTGCTTTGCAAGTTTAAGCTTTTTAGCTGAAAACCCAGCTTCCTCTGCAACAGCATACTGCTGCCAGTTTTTACCAGGGAAGTCTGCTGCCTGTCCCGGGGAGTGATTTAGGAAAAGTAAGATTAGACTTAGTAAAAAAACTCTTGTTTTGAATATCATATAACCTTCCATTTAGTTTTAAATCGCCTGAAATGAATCGCTATTTGCCTATTAGACGATTAAAGGGGTGGGATGGTTAACTGGAGAAAAGATGAAGGTGGTAGAGTTATTGTAAAAAAAAAGTAGGACTAAATTTCAAAAGTAGAAAAAGAACAGCCGTTTCGGTAAGAGTCCTGGTCCATTTCAATCATTTTTTCAAGATTAATACTTTGAAAAAAAGAAAACAAGTTTTCATTGATTCCATGAATGGCAAATCGCCGTCCCTGTTCAGCCAAACGTTTGTGAAGCACAATCAGTTTTCCCAGCCCGGAGCTGCTCATATTTAAAAGGAAACTGAAATCAAAAACGACGTTTGGCTCGGCGGTATTCCTTGAGACTTCGTCGATCATTTTTTTGAAAAATTCCTGTTCGGGTTCCATCAGTTGACCGGATACCTTGACGAGGAGGGTCTCGTTTGATTTGCCAATTTTAATCTCCATGATTTAGAATATCGGCAAAGTTTACGCCCCCTTTGATTCGTTCCCCTGAAGGAGGTTCTCAAATAAATCACCGCAGCAGTCTCTCCCGTGCTTGTAACCCCCGCAAAGTAAAAAACTGCAAGAGCACCGCTAAAACCATAATCGTAATTCGGTTCTGCCACATCCACAGGTACCAGGTGCCGGGGTCGATGTTATGTGGAATATCATAGTAGTTAAAAAAAAGCGGATAACGGGTATCTTGGAGAGCGCTAAAAAACATTATGTTCAGCAAAAGAAACAAAATGGTTACCATTGCTGCTGCAAACCCGCTTCTGAATTTCACTGAAAGATAGAGAGTTACCGCACCGGTAAAAAAGCCCGGCACAAAGCTGTTCATCGCCATGGTTAAAATCGGCAGGTCTGAAAATGTGAAAAATGTCAGGCAACTGAGGCTAAAGGCAACTAGAAGTAAAATAAGATTCAAGGTTCCAACGCGGAGTAACCAGACCTTATATCTTGAACCGGCGGTAGTAAACAAAACCTCGAGGGTACGGTTCTCCTTCTCGCTGGAAATAAGCTGCATATTCAGATAGAGAGCCAGTCCACAAAGGGGCCATTGCAGAAACCATAAAAGATCTTCCAGCTCCATCCTTTCATGAATTTCTTCAAAATAGTTTGTAAAATAAATAGTGATAAAGTACCCCAGAACCACTGCCATGGCCCAGGTAAATTTTTTAGAAAAAATGATTTGGACTTGAGAACGGAAAATTTCCCAGGTAACTTTGAGCTGGTTCTTTTTTGTTAACCCTGAAAAGCTTTGGTAAATGGTTGTGTTTTTTGCGAGTAGATTTAGTGTGTCTTTGGGATTCATAAGAAGTAACCAGAATTTAGGAGTCAGAAAACAGAAGAAAGAATTCAGGAGCCAGAAGACAGGATACCTTTAGAGTAACCGCCAAGTAATTTGCCAACTTCTTCAACTAATTTCATTAAATCCGTCGAATCTGCGTATCTGAGATCTCTTGCCAAAATTAAGTAATACCGCGTTTCTTCCAATGAGCCTTGAGCTATGTTCAAAAACCTCAATTTGTCGCGTTTGCCCTTTTTCTTGAATCCTTCAGCAATGTTTGCTGGCACTGAAACCGCAGATCTGCGCAATTGCGACGTCAGACTGTAAGTTTCAGATTTGGGAAAATTCTCTGAAAACTTATAAATTGCCAGGACCAAATTATGTGCTTTCTGCCAAGCAATCAAATCCTGAAAACTTTTAGCAGGCTCCCTCATTCCAACTTCCTCAATTCTGCCTCCTGTCTCCTGAATTCTGACTACTTAACAAATAAACATACGCATCTTCCAGCGATGGCTCAACAGGCTTGGCATCTAAACCGCTGATCGCCATTTCACTCAAAAACCGAATCCGAATGTTTCCATTTACTTTACTGTGCTGGACCACCCGGACTTTTTTCTGCCATTTGCGGAACTCATCATCGGGAATAATGGCTTCGAAAACCTTGCCTTTTGCCCGTTCCTGCATTTCCTCCGGTGAGCCGCGGTATTGCACTCTGCCTTTATCCAGCACCACCAAATCGTGACAGGTGCTTGAAATATCCTCGACAATGTGGGTACTGAAAATAACGATACGTTCCTTCGCTAATTCAGATAAAAGATTTCTGAACCGGATGCGCTCGCGCGGGTCAAGGCCGGCGGTCGGTTCGTCCACCACGATGATTTGCGGCAAATGCAGCAGGGTCTGGGCAATGCCGACCCGCTGTTTCATACCGCCGGAAAAAGTTTTGACTTTATCATTTCGCCGGTCCCACAGGCCAACACTTTTGATAATATTTTCAATCAGCTCCTTTCGGCCTTTAGGTTCATAAATACTGTTGTTCAAGGCATGATAATTTAGATATTCGAGCGGGGTCATGTTTTCATAAAGTCCGAAATCCTGTGGCAGGTAGCCGATTGCACCGTGAAAAGTTGCCCTGTGCTCTGACAGTTTGAGATCATTAATTTTAATGCTGCCTCGATTCTCTTCCAAAACGCCGACTAGAATCCGCATCAAGGTGGTTTTCCCCGCCCCGTTTGGTCCAAGCAGCCCGAACATGCCTTTGCCTATTTCCAGATCGACACTGTGCAAAGCCACCACCTGATTTTTCGGCGGCCGAAGCACCGGAATATTTCGGGCTATCGTATAGAATCCTCGTTTAATTTTCCTGAATTTTCCTTTCGGCTGCTCGGGGTCGATTTCACCTTTTTCGATTTTGCGGGCAATCCGGTTAAACCCGGCCAAAACGACTGTAATAATGAATATAGTGATAAGCAGGCCGGTCGAGCCAACCCGAATAAACAGATAACCCAGGAACAACAGGACAAAAAGAACCGTGCCTTTGCGCGGGAAATTCAGCGGTGTGACTTGTTCACTCGAAGTTGACTTTTTCGGCTTTTGTTTAGGTGTCCTTCTAAATACTTTTTTGAATAAAAAAACCAGCCAACCGATCGTCACTAAATAAAGTAATCTGCCAATTCTCGAAAGCCATCTAGGGACCGTCAGTTCAAAATTTGGCGCTTTGCCGCCGACGATTCTCCAGCGATACCAAAGTTCCCGAACGCCAAAAATCCATGTTAAGGTTAACAAACTGAGAAGAGTCAGCCAAAAGCCGCTATTAAAAAAGATGTGCAAGTAGACCAGCAGAGCGCCCAGGGCCGCCAGCCAAATGGCGGATTGTTGCAAACTTTGTTTTTCCCAGGGGAGACAGCCGTCATCAACAATCTTGGCCCAACGGCGCGCCTGCTTGCGCCATTCTCGTCTAAATCGGCCGGGAGCGCCGTAGATTTTAGTGAGATTCTTAATGCGAATCGTCAGAGTTTTTTCAGCCAAACGCTGCTTCTCTTGTCTGATAATAAAAAATTGCTTAATGCCGTAAACGAAACCAAGAAGCCCGAACCATACTGGTAAAACTATGATGGAAGTATAAAGAACGCTTCGATAATTATTCTGAAACCAGAAGACCAGCACGCCTGCAACGATTGTCCCGCCGACGACATTGACCAGACCGAGTTTTTTCAACCAGGCTTTAATTTGCTCAAGCGCAACATAGAGCACCGGAATAAAAATCAGCGTCGCGACTGAAGAGACCAGCAAGCCGCCAAGAACCGTTATTGCGAACGGCGGCCAGAGTTCAAACTCCGTCCCTTGTTTCAGTGAAAGAGGAAAAAGGCCAAGCATAGTGGTTGCAGAGGTCATGATAATCGGCCGAACCCGGCTTTGGCCTGCGGTAATAACGGCCCGTTGCCAGCGGTAGCCGTGGCGATTTCTTAGAATAGCTATTTTGTCTAACAAAATGATGCCATTGTTAACCACAATTCCAAGAAGCACGATCAAACCAAGCAAAGCCATCGGCGCCCCCTGACCCAGGGACAGCGGTGTTCCACTCAAAGCCAAGGCAAACAAAGCTCCGACGATGGCAGTCGGTACGGTGCCCAAAATAACCAACGGCGAAGAAAACGATTCAAACTGAGCCGCCAAAAACATGAAAATCAAAAGCGCGCCGATGCCCATCATCCAATAATAGACCGTGCGTTCGTTTTCTTCTTCGAGCTTCTCTAACGTGAACCCTTTCGGCAGCCGCATTGTTTTCGCGAACCGCTCGATTTGAGATTTTGCCAATTCCAACCGCGACTTGGACTGCTGCGTTTCCTTGGTAAATGCGTAGGTGATTTTTACCTGTCGTTCCTGATTATGCCGCACGATATTTCCCGGACCGTCGTCAACCCGCACATCGGCAACCATACCGAGCGGTATCAACTGCCCGGCCTGATTGCGAATTTTCATTTTCTCGACGTCTTCAAGTTGGCGCTCTGCTGCATTCTTTATTTGCAGGCTGATAGCCACATCGCCGCCTGTCTCCGAGAATGGAGTTGAAGTTTTTGAACCCTCGGCGCGAGTAGACCAGATGGCCGCCATAATCTGCTGCATGTCCAATCCGGAAAGCGCCAGGTTAAGCCGGTCGCCGCGGATCTGCAGCTCCGGTGCGCCGCCTTGCAAATCCGAGTTGATTGATTCTCGGTCTAGTTCCTGCATGGTGCCCAAAGTTTGCTTAATTTGCTCGCTCAATACACGCAATGAATTTAAATCGTGACCTTTTAGTTTCAGACCTTCTTCTCCGGCCAAAAATCCCGAGAGACCGTCATTGCTCTGAACTGAGCCGCCCGTTCGCGGCCGGTCAAATGTGAGGTCAACCTGAGCCAGCCGCTCATTTTGTTTTCTAATTTTTTCTTTAATCTTCTCTATTTTTAATTCTTCCGTACGTTCTGCAGGTGGCAAAAAATTTATTGAAATATTCGCTTCCTCGGCGCGGATACTCGCCCGGACTTCTTTCAGATCAGCCAGCTCCAGAACCTGGTTCTCTATTCGCCGGACGATGTTATCCGACCAATCCAAGGTCGAGCCTCGGGGCATGGTGAGATAAATATCTATGCGTGACGGGGGCGGCGGCGCTGCTTGCTGAATAATAAACACGACCGCGATAAACAAACTGATCAATAAAAACACTACCACAAGACTGATGGTCCGAATGCGATGACGAATTGCCGATTTGAGGAACAGACGATAGATTTCTAAAATCCGACCACTTTTGAAAGCTTTTACTGATTTGCCTTTAAAAGCCCGGCTGGCAAGCAAAGGAATTAAGGTCAGGGCGACAATTAGAGACACGGTTAACGGAAAAATAACCGACAGGGCAAGCTCCTTTACAAATAATTGGGCTTTGCTCTCCACAAAAAGAACCGGCAGGAAAACCAGCACGGTGGTGCCGGTGGCAGCGAAAATAGAACGGCCGACCTCTCTGGTGCCGGCTAAAGCCGCCTCATTGGGATCCTTGCCGCTTTGACGATGCAAAAAAACATTTTCCATCACCACGATGCCGTTGTCTACCAGCATGCCAATAGCCAGCGCCAGCCCGACCAGCGACAGAATATTGATGGAAAGATCAAAGGCAAACATGAGATTAAATGTGACCAGAAGCGAAACCGGAATAGCGATAATCAGGATGGTTACAAAACGCAGGTTGCGTAAAAACAAGAAAAGCAACGCCATCGCCAAAAGAGCTCCGGTTAATGCTAGTTTTTCAACACGGTCAATCGCATTTTGAATCAACTCTGCTTGATTAAAATTGATAACCAGTTCGTATCCCGTTTCCGAAAGGTCTGAGTTAATGTTTTCTATCTCTTTGAGGACGGCGTTCGAGACTTTCAGCATGTTGCTGATATTGTCTTTTTGAACGAAAATGCCGACACTGGCCTTGCCATCGACCCGGAAGAGTTGGGTGCGCTCCTCATGGCTGTATCCGATAGTGGCAACATCTTTCAGTCGTATCCCGCTGCGAGGTTCGATAATCAAGTGGCTGAATTCTTTTAGGTCATCGATCTTCCCGAGCAGAATAACGTCGAGAAAATTTCCGGAAGAAATCACTCGGCCCAGATGTTCACGATTGCGGTGAAAGGCGTTGATCTTTTGCTGCACCGAGGCGACCGGGATGTTCATGGCCGCACAGCGGTCGGTATCGATTTGAATGCCGACGGTTCTTTGATCGCCGCCGCCAATATGGATGTTGACAACGCCATCGATTTGCTCCAGCCGGCGGCGAATTCGTCTTTCTGCAAATTCACGGAGGGTTTCCAGACTGGCGTCGCCGCGAATGCTCAGTTGCATGAGGAAAGTTGCTAAATCTGCGGTGTCAAATTTATTGACGGAAATCCGGGTTCCGGCGGGAAGCCGGTTTTCAAGAGCGCTCATTTTTTGCTGTAACTTAAGTACAGCAAATTTCATGTTAGTGCCCGGGTTAAACGAAACCGTGATATTCGCATAATCGGAAAAGATCCGCGATTCGATATCGTGGATATCGTCTAAAGTTGCCAGCTCCCCTTCGATAGGAATGACCAGATCGCGCTCCAGTTTTTCCGGAGACGCGCCCGCCATTCCGGTATTGATGAAAACCTCGGGGAAAATAAACTGCGGCAGTAACTGCACAGACAACCGCTGCCACGAAATCACACCGAGCAAACAGAGTCCGGCCGTAATCATGAAAATGGTTATGGGGCGTTTTAGGGCGAATGCAGTCATGTTTTATAAGTGTTTTAGTGTTAGTGTGCTAAGGTGTTAAAGCAAATGGGGGAGATAGAGAACCAACTTTAACACCCGAACACTTTAACACTCAAACACTTTTTTCCTTTCTAAGTCCATCTAGCAACTCATAAACCACGGGAATCACCACCAGCGTCAAAAGGGTCGAGGTCACCAGCCCGCCGATGACGGCGATGGCCATTGGCGCGCGCAAGCGAGCGCCTTCGCCGAGTCCGATGGTCAAGGGCAACAGCGCCAGAATTGTGGTTGCGCTGGTCATTAGGATAGGTCTGAGCCGGTCGCGGCCGGCTTGTAAAATGGCGTCGCGGCGTGCTGTGCCATTAGCCCGGAGTCGATTCACGTAATCAACCAATACGATCGAATCGTTTGCCGCGATGCCGGCGAGCATAATGATGCCAATGTAAGCCATGATACTTAGCGGTTCACCGACAATCAGAAAAGCAAAAACTACCCCCACGCCAGCCAAGGGCAGCGTCAGCATAATGGTAAACGGGTGCACTAAGCTTTCGAACAGAGAAGCGAGCACCATGTAAACCAGAAGCACCGACAAAATCAGGGCAAATTTCATTTGTGAAAAAGATTCTTTGCGGGAAGCCTCTTCACCGATGAAGCGAAGCTCGTAACCCGCCGGCATTGGGAAATCTGCCAGGAGAGCATCAACCGTAGAAATTGCTTTACTCAGTTTCACACCTTTTTGAAGTTGAGCCGTCACATGTGCGACTCGCGATTGATTGCGTCGTTGAATCTCTTTCGGTCCCTCACTCAAAATGAGTTCGGTGATATCTCGCAAACGCACGGTTGAGCCGTTGGGCGTTTGGAGTATTAAATCGGCCAATTCAGTGCGTGTCATTCGCGGAAAAACGACGCGGATATCCCGTTCATTGCCTTCGCTGTAAAAATCAGTGGCAACTTCACCGCTGAGCCTTTGGCGAACCGCCTCGCCAATTTGCTGCACGTCCAAACCGAAACTTGCCGCCAAAACGCGGTCCACTTGCAAATTTAATTCGGGCAGTCCTTGCTGAAAGCTGGTTTCAACCGTGTGCAACTCATTCAAATTGCTCAAGACTTGCGCCAGGCGTTCGCTGGTTGCTTGTAAAGTTCCGAGATCGTTGCCGCGAATTTCCACTGCAATCGGAGCTTTTTCGGCGCCAAGCGTTTGCTGCAGACTGCTTTCCCGAATTTTGAAATTGGTCGTGATTCCCTGAATATCAAGATGAGGACGCAATGCGGTAATTACTTCAGTTGGTGTGGAACTTCCATCCCCGGTAGATAAGTTCAGCGTGATTTCAGCGCGATGCTCGCTTTGTTGCGTTCCGCTGAAAAAGATGTTCTGTGACGACTGGACATTTACGGTCGAAAAAATCTGCTCGACTTTGTCGTCGAGAACTTGCCGGATACGATCTTCAAAACCCGAGATGACTGCGGAGGTTTTTTGCAGAGTCGTGCCCGGAGGCAAATCGAGTTCAATCTGCACCTGATTTTCAGCGCTGTGCGGGATGAACTCCGAACCGATAATTGGCAGCAGACCGGCGGAGACCGCTAGCAGAATTAAAGAAATAATGAGGACTCGACCGCGATGATGCAACGCCCAGCTTAAAGTTTTTTCATAAAAAGGTAGTCGAAATGCTGTTTTTTGAATAGCGGGTAGTTTTTTTGAGAACAAGCGCGCCGATAAAGTTGGGATCAAGAGGAAAGCGACCAGCAAAGATGAAAGCAGCGAAAACGCAACCACCCAGGCTTGCTCTTTGAAGAGTTCAGCTGCCACACCGCGGACGAAAACAATCGGCAGAAAAACGATAATCGTGGTCAAAGTTGAAGCCACAATGGCGACGCCAACTTCGGACGCCCCTTTCACCGCAGCTTCGTCGGCAGCTTCGCCCAATTGCCGCCTGCGAAAAATATTTTCGATAACGACAATGGCGTTATCGACCAGCATGCCTGCGCCCAGGGCCAGTCCGCCCAGCGTCATGATATTAAGGGTTATGTTTTGGAAATACATCAGGCTGAAAGTGGCCAGAACGGAAATAGGAATAGCCAGACCTACAATCACAGTTGCGCCAAGATTTCGCAGGAAAGCATACAAAATCAACACGGCCAGAATAATACCAATCATGGCAGTCGTCTTTACCTCGCCCACGGCACTTTCAATAAAAGAGGCTTGACTATAAATAAGTGAGAAATCGAGATTGGCCAACTCATTTCCCATTCGTGTAATTTCTTCCTGAACTTGTTGTGCAACCCGGACCGTGTTATCTTTGGATTCTTTGTAGATATAAAGTCCGATACTTTCCCGGCCGTTTAAAAGCACGATGTCGGTGCGTTCCTCAGGCGCGTAAGCCACTCTTGCGACGTCGGCTAAGAAAATTGGCACTTTGTCCGGGGTATAAACATTTCCGGATTGCTGCTGTCCTGAAGCTGTCGAGTCCCCGGCACTGCCGTTGGTGCTCTGTTTGTAACCAACGACGGTTCTTCGAACTTCGTCGATATCCGCAAACTGACCGATGCCTTTAATGATGTAGGCTTTATCCTGCTGAACTAATTTTCCACCGGAAGCGTTGGCGTTTGACTGTTTGATTTTTCTGCTAATATCGCCCGGCGTTAAATTATAAGCTTGCAAAAGATACTCGTTAAGCTCAACACGGACTTCTCGTTTGATGCCGCCGTAAACGCGCACCCGGGCCACGCCGTCGAGACGTTCGAGATTGCGTTTGACAAGGTTTTCGGCAACCCGGCGGATTTCATCCGAGTCACGACCGTCTTGCGTGTTTGATGTCAGTGCATAAGTCAGAATCGGCTCCTCCTGCGGGTCGTAGCGCGCAACTGTTAGATTGCTCACCTCTGGATCGGACTCGAAACTTGCGACCTTTTTTTGAATATCGAGAAGGGCGAAATCCATGTCTGTACCCCAGCTAAACGTGGCCGTGACTAAGATACGCCCGATGCTGCAAATGGACCGAACTTCGACGACATTGCTGACCGTGCCCAATGCGCCTTCGAGATTGCGGGCAAACCGCTGTTCCATATCCTGCGGCGAACGCTCGCCGGATTGCAGCTCCACTACAATTCGTGGATTGTAAATGGACGGCAGCAGATCCGTGCCCAGTCGATTGAAAGAGATAAAGCCAAGAATGCAGATGGTGAGCATGAGCATGGCAACTGTAACAGGATAGCGGACGGAGAATTTAGGTAAGTTCATTTTTTTGTTCTAATAAAATTAAACACAAAGTCACAAAGTCCACAAAGAAGCACGAAGGAATCAAATTCAATATAACAGACTGCATAATAATTAAACTTTAAGAATTTGTTTGAGCTTTGTGAGTCTCAGTTGTTCCTTAGTGCACTTTGTGTTTGAAATTCTTTATTCGGTTATCCGCACCTTAGATTTATCCCGCAGCGTTTCGTGACCTTTCACCACCAGCCGCTCCCCTTCCGCGAGCCCCTCGAGAATTTCGATTTCCTCTTTAGTTTCGATGCCGGTGACGACTTCACGCAGATGGGCGCTCACGCCTTCGACCACAAAAGTTATCGGTAAACCTTCGCGCGTTTGCAAAGCGCTTTTCGGGATGATGACCGCATCCTGATGATCTTCGATGATGATGTCGGTTTTAACAAACATGCCGGGGCGCAGGCGCAGCTGGGGATTTTCAACCTGCACCGTCACGGTAAAAGTGCGTGTTTGAGCATCAATCGTTGGCTCGATTGCGGTAACTCTGCCCTCAAAAGTCTCTCCTTCCAGGGCATAATTTGTGACATTGACTTTCTGGCCAATCCGAATCTGCCCAAGATCCGAATTTGGCAGATGTACTTGCACCAGCGTCGTGGTGTAATCCATGATCTTGCAAAGCTGAAATCCGCGCTGAATTCGGATGCCGTCTAAATTTGATTGCAGGTTGGTGATGAAGCCCGAAATCGGCGCCTGCAGTTTGAGTTTGTCTGCTTTTAGCACAGCGGCTTCATGATTCAGGCGGGCATCAAGGGCGGTCTTGCGGGCCACCTCCAGTTCTTTTTCAGTCACGCCGCCTTCTTTGAATAAAGCCTGCTGTTTCTTTAACTCACGTTCAGCATTCTGCATCGCCAGCTTTTGTGATTCAACTCTGACCTCCAAAACATACTCTTGATTGTCTATTTCCGCCAACAGGCGATATTGTTCGACTTTTATCCCGGCATGCAAAAAAGTACCGTTGGTTTTGGCGAGATTTAAAATCCCTTGTACTTCTGCAATCACGGCCTCTTCTTTAATGCCGTGAAGGGTCCCGGTGGTTGAAATGAACCTGGCAATTGGACCAAGTTTGATTTTTTCCACCACAACGGGTACGGTTAAATCCGCCGCGGATTTGTCGTCATCGCCGTTACAGGCGAATCCTAATAGAGATAAAAGAACGAATAAAAATTTGATTCGTTTTAAGTTTTTCATTCTAACTCCCTTGATTTTAAGTGTTTGAGTGTTCAAGTATTCGGGTGTTAAAGATGTGACACACTAAACACTTTACTGAATTTCAATCGGCGCATTTTTCTCAAAATCCCACAATGTCTTTCGGCGCAAATCGGACAATGCGTTTTTATAATCAATGATTGCATTTAGAGAATTTGTACGAGCTTCAGTCAAGCGATTTTGCTCAAGTGCCAGATCCTGTGAGCTTAAGTCGCCATTTTCAAATTTCAACAAGCTGATTCGGTAGCTTTTTTCGGCCAATTTTTCACTGCGTTCGGTGATATCCACGCGCTGCTGTGCTGATTTCAAATCGCGTACACCCTTTCGAATTTCCTGTTTGATCGTTTCAATACGATTCTTCTGAGCGAGCCGAGTGTTCTCCAGAGAGGCTTTTGCCGATTCCACTTCATATCTGTTCTTACTCCAATCCCATAGTGGAATGATCAGGCCCAAAACCACGCTCCGATCCTGACTAAAGTTTTTGAACGCATTTGAAAATTTTTCATCGCGATTAAAAATGCCGTAGCTCATATTTAATTCGCCTTTAATTTCCCGAGCGGAGTCTACTTCCTTAACATTAATCGCGCTGAGTTCGATGTCGATTTCGTCAGTTCGCAACTCAGTACGCCGGCTTAAGGCCTCGGACAGCGCTTTCTCTAAAGTAACCTCTATCGGGTCATAGGAAAGTTGCGTGATCGTTTCGATTCTGTCTTCAATTGGCAAGCCAATGAGAACTTTAAAAAAATCTTCAGTAGATTTCATTGTTGCCTCACTTGTCGATGCTCTATTACGTGCGTTCGCCAAATCAATTTCGAGTCGCAAAACCTCAACCTCGGCCAAAAGTCCTGCCTGCTGTTTTAGATTCGCAATTCGGAAGGCTTCCTGAGATTGCTCCACCTGCTTTTGATCTATTTCCAATTGCTGCTGAGCTTTAAATAAATTATAAAAGTTTGTGGTGACATTGAAAATCAAATCAAGCTGGTTGCGGGTATACGAATATTGCGTGCGCTCCAAATTTAACTCGGACTTGGTGAAATTTGTGTTCAATCGATTGAGGGTAAAAAGGGGCTGCCGGAATTGCAGTCTCAGTTGCGGCGCGTAATCTGTTGGATCTTCGACGGTGGTTAAGAGCGGCATGCCGTTTTGATCGAAGCCAACTCGATCAAAGGTGCCGAATTGCTGGAATCTTTGAAAAGATCCAATCAGCGAGAAAACGCCATCCGTAAACCGAATTGGCTGGTTGATAAACCAATCCGCTTGAAATTCCAAAAACCGTTGTCTATCGAAACTAAAAGTGCCGCCGGTTTGCGCGGTTCGCCTTTCATTATCTTGAAAATTGGGAAAACTGTTCAAAAAAAGTTCGCTGTTACTTTTCAAACTGGATTGGGCGGCCTGCAGACTCATTTGCGCATTAATAAGCGATTGCTCGATCCGGGCGGCATCAAAACTTTGGTTTAAAGCAATGGTGATGCTCTCTTCCAGGTTGAGAAGTTTTCGGGTTTGGCCGAAAGAGACAGCCGGGAAA
>SMXC01000227.1 GCA_004356825.1 Caldithrix sp. | reverse complement strand
ATTTTCTAAATTATTTCTCTTGGCAACCCAGGTTAGCAAACGAGACTGACTCAGTTTATCTACCTCAAATAAACGCTTACCATTAAAATCATGCTGATCCGGGTCGGGACCCAGAACCTCAAGATAGATCTGAACGCCGAGTGAAAGTAAAGCATTTTGAGTTCCCCAGCCCGGATGCCGGCCTCCTGGCGCAGGCCGAACTCCCAGCAAGTGTTCGATCTCATCTACACCCATGTTCAGATCCGGGGTGGCGTAAACCAAATGATCTATTTGATTTAGCATGGTATTGGTTGTTTTCAATTGTTTTTCCTAACGAATTTTTCAGCCGTTGTGGGGATTGGCTACACTTAGGTAACTATCGTTACGAAACTTGGGAGGCCCACAAACCTCTGCATTCACACAATCGCCCCGCAATCGGTTGCAAAAAATTGTTAGGTGACAACAAGATGGCTCATTGTTAGTTACCATTAGAGAATCCCATTTTTGCGTAGAAAGGTCGCCACATCATTCTGCCAGAAAGAATCCCAGTTTTCTACACAATCATTGTGACCACAGTCATAACTAATGATTTCTCCGTTCTGAGCTGCTTCATACAAGGTAACTCCATGCTCATAATATGGCATCATAGTGTCGGCTCTCCCATGAATCACGAGAACGGGACGCGAATATTCGCGTACGACCGAGAGATTATCAAAGGGATCCCGAACGATAAAACCAGGAAGATAGAAACTTGCTGCAAAGGATCTAATGCTCTTGAATGTGCTGAGAAGAATGAGCGCTGTTGAAGGCCTCTCTGCTGCAAGAGCACAAACAGCACCGCCGCCAAGCGACCACCCAAACAGAATGATCCGAGATTTGTCAATATTGTTTCTGCCAACAAGGTTATCATAGGCTGCAACAAACGCTGTCGTTATGCTCTCTTGCGAAGGTTCACCCTCCGAGCGGCCATAGCCTGGATATTCCACAAGTAATACGCCAAACCCTAAATGTTGTAAGCCCCTTACTCGTTCAGGCCAATGATCGATTACCTGTGCGTTGCCATGTCCGACAATAACTGCTGGAACTGATTCTGAACTCAGATCACCCTTCGGTGGCAGAAACCATGCTTCAACTTTGCCATAATCTGTCTCTAACCAAATTTGTTCAAGGTCTAGAACGCTTTCTATGACACCACTTGGCATCTTAATACGATCGACGGGAAACAAAATGCTTCTCTGAACCCTGTAGTAGAAACCTGCATAGAACGCATACAAAACGAGTACCAGCGGGACGAGTGTGTAGCCAATTCGGCGTAGAATACGTTTTTTCCTGCCTTGTTTCTTTGTCTCATCTGCACCGGTCATTGCCTCATCATCCGATTTACTCATGATTTTTGACCTCTTGTTGTCGAATCAGCTTGGTTAATTAATCCGGCTAACCGTGAAATCCTCATCGGCTTTGTTCCATCCTTGTTAAATTTCCTTAAAGGATATGTTTTCCAAATGTAACATGCAATAAAAAACTCGGGAGGCTGCATGGGTGAAAGAAAATTACTGGAGGTAGTGCGAGATTCATTGAGGACTCAGAATTACAGCTATCGCACTGAAAAAACTTACATCAATTGGATACGCAAGTACATTTTATTTCACTGAACATTCGGCTGTTCATTGACATTTATGTTATTTATGACGGCGGCCAGTGATATGTTACCCCTTTCCCCCTGGGGGTTGGCCGGCCTTTTTAATTCTCGGTAACCTCTTACTCCGATACTTCATCAACCTCATACAAAAATAGCCCGAGACGCGGTCCAATACCTTTAGGAAGTATTTCAAGCTGGCTTGCGCCAGAAGAGCGCGCACATCGCAATTACATCTGACATAATTGGAGACGATTTGACCATAATCTACACGAAATACAGCTTGTATTATTTTTCACTTGTGCAGCAAGGGCAGGAAACTGTCTGAGTATTAAGGAAAATGGGATCAATATTTCAGATAATAAGATTCGACTACGGAAATGTAATGATGAGTGGTGAGGCGAAGTAAATATGGATCATAGAAAGATGGGCCAGCGAAAAGTTACGTTAAAGTTACGTTATTTTCTGTCCAAACATGGGTAAATTTGAGAATACCCGAACAAAAAAGGCTCCTCAAAAAGAAGAGCCTTAGTATTGTTTTCATTAAATTTAAGCTTGTGCGTCGTCGGGGAATCGAACCCCGAACCTTGGGCTTAAGAGGCCAGTGGCATTCGAATTAGAGATGCTGTTTTTATTAACCTTATCCGACTCCATATGAAAAGTGGGTGCGATTTTCCTCCTTATATAACCGAAGCAATCTCCCCTTCGCCGAGCTTTTTCGAGAATTTTGTAGTGGGAAATTGTTTTGCCAATCATAGTATTTAGAGAAATCTTAAATAGTGAGATTGTTTAATTGGATAGTCAACTTCCCTTACCTGACATTTCCTTGAGTTTTGCGAATCTCTTTTTTGCGTCAATCAAATCCGGCAGGTCTTTGTCAGCGTCTTCCCAGAGGTCGAGGAATTTCTCATAGTTCTGGATGGCGAGTTGAGGATCGCCTTTTTTATCGTATATTTTCCCGAGCAGATAAAAGCTATTAGGATAAATGTGTGCATGGAATTCATCGTAATAGTTTTGAGCGTTTCGGACTTCTCTAATTGCTTCTTCGAACTCTCCCTTCTCAAAATAACACTGGGCGATAAGGTAACTACTATAATCCGGCGTATACAAACCCCCAAGCCCGGCACCGATAGCTTTATATAGTGATATGGCCTTATCCCAGTTCCCCTTGACGAAACTTGCTCTGGCCTCAAGGAATGTTGACCACCATTCATCAGCAGCATATTCCTTTTGCTAATGTGCTTGCTTGACCTAAATCACCCATGTCGGTATAGAACCAAGCCAGATTTGCTCGGAAGTCAATTTGTGTTTTTGCTCAAGAGCAAACAAATTCAAATCAGGAATACACGATTGGATTGGTCTCTTTGATGGAGCTTAAAATAATTTCAAGCAGCTCATATTTTACAAGCTTTAACCTTTCAATGTAGAGATACATCTCGTCCCATTTTCCGGATTCTGCACGGATGGCCAGTTCATAGATATCTCTAAAAAGTCCCCTTCGCCCTGTCAGAGCATTTTTGATATCTTCAGCAATGGGAAGTTGAATGAGGATTCCGGACATTTCCTGATCGAGTAATGCATCCAGGACTGAAAATAGACCCATCAAAAACAACTCTGATGCGCGATCCTCCTGGCCTACTTTTTTCGCCACACGCTCACACAAATTAGCCCGGATAACCGCAGTCACCAATAATCCCTCAAATTTATTTTCACCAAGCCTACTTAAAATAACCAGGGAGAATAATTTTTTGGCCTGAGTTATTCCAATCAAAGACAGGGCATGCTTTATGGAGGTAATCGCTTTAGGAAAGTTAAAATGTGCAGAATTCAGGTATTTGAAGAGTTTGTAGGACAAGGAAACATCTTCTTTAATAATCGCCTCCAGATCTTTATTCGTCACATCGGGCCGATTGATTTCAGTTAGTACCTGCAAATAAATCAGGTATCTACTACTAATTTCTTTTCGTTCAACCTTGTCGGGTTTACAAAAAAAATCACCGGCAAAATAATCAAAACCTAATTCGTAAGCCGTCCGAACCTGCTCATTCGTCTCAACATTATCGACGATAAATTTTATGCCATTTTTTTTGTATTCTTGAAAACCATTTGCCGCAGATGCTAACTCAATCTGTTGAAAATCCAGTTTTACAAAATCAGCTAAATCTAAATGTTTTTCATTTTCAGGATTTAAAATCTGCTGGTTCAAAATAATTCTGTATCTCGACTTTTTTAGACAATTTAGGTCCTCCAAAATTCTTTCAGTTAATGAAACTGTTTCCGGTATTTCAATAATCAATTGATCCTTTGGGAATAATAACGCATAGCCTTCATTTAAAAGGACTTGATTAAACTCAATAATCGCCTTTTTGCCCCTGGTATAAAGATCTAAGTCGTTGGTCAATAATGACTGAGATAACACAAAAGCATTCTTTTTCTCTTCTTGAATAGCGCTGCCCAAATTATCAGTCATAGATTGAAACTTAAGTTTATAGGCGAATACCTTTCGATCAATTGAATGTATTGGTTGCCGAGCAATAAAGATATTTAAGGACATTTGTTTATAAAAATCTTAGGTTATTATTGATAAAAATTGGTACGGTGCTATTGGGGACTGTTTTCTCCTAGCATTTTAAAATCCCGATTCTCCTGCTAAAGCGGTATCGAGATTAAATAGACCCGACTATCCTTAGAAGCTATCAACGGTACATGGACTCGATGTCGTCAACAAAAAGATTTTATCATTGAGAATCTCTTTTTTGTTTAGATTTTTTGCAGATTTCCTGCCATTGGGATACTTGATTAGTCAGGCCTAGTTTAGCCAAGTATTCTAAATTAATCATTGAATGAGCTACATACTCATTTCCGCCAAACTCATGTTCTAAAGCATCAGAGACATGTACCGCGGTTAATGGGCTAAAGCTTTTGTCGACGCAGCTTATAGGCCTGTGGTGAAAAGCCACTGCTTCAACAATTCTATCGGGTAATCCCCAGAGACCTAACAAATAGGCACCTACTTCAGCGTGCGTGGCTCCAATTGTAGATTGCTCGGCTTCCCAAATGGTTAGGTTATTATCCTCAGCACATGCAATGGCCTTGTAGTATGTTTCTGGCAGATTTTGAGCAAGTATCAACTTACCTACGTCGTGAAGCATCCCTGCTATAAGTGCGTCGTCGGCTATCTCTTTTTTTTGATTTTCACTGACTGCTATGTGTTTTGCAATAGATGCAACTGCTAGACTGTGGTCTGTAAATTTTTCAATCGAAAGACCACTTGAGTCAACTCGGTCAAATTTTGAAAATACTTGTGCTGAAAGAACCAGCGCTCTTAGACTCTCTGGTCCTAGTAATCTGGCTGCATGTATAGGATCGGAAATATGTACCGGAAGTCCAAAAAATGCCGAATTAACCAACTGCATCATTTTAGCCGTCATGCCAATGTCCCGAGAGATAATTTCACCCAACTTTTGCATTGTAACATCTGGTGATTGTAACTCCAGCATCAACTCCTGGTACAAAGTTGGAAGGCTGGGGAGAGATCTCAAATCTGAAATCAATGTTTTAAGTTTGGTGTCGGCTAACAGATCACGGAGAGCAAATGCTCGCACTAAAGTTTCTTGCAATTCGTTCCCATTTAATGGTTTGGCAAGAAACTGGTGGGTTTGACCAATTGACCGCATTATCATTTTTTCGTCAGAGTGGCCAGACAATATAATTCGTATGGAAGAGGGAAATCTTTTTGCAACTTCCTGTAACAGGTCAGCGCCGTCCATACCGGGCATTCGCATATCTGAGACTATGACATCAAAAGGCGCTTTCTCTAAAACTTCCAATGCCTTTTGCCCGCTATCGACAAATTCCATATCCCATTCAGACGTCATTTCAAACAACGTCCTTCTTAGGCCTCGAAGGAGTTCTTGTTCATCGTCGACAAATAAGATTCCTTTCCTCATGGAATTATCCTAATTATTTGGAGCCTTTATTGGTAATCGGATCACGAACATTGTTCCTTGTCCTATCTCAGTTTCAAAATTCAGCGACCCACCATGTTTCTTCACCACCACATTATTCGCTATGGCCAATCCCTGGCCTGTGCCTTTGCCAACTTCCTTAGTGGTGAAAAAAGCATCGAAGACTTTCGATCTTGCCTCCTCGGGTATGCCCGTTCCTGAATCGCTTATCTTTATCTCGACCCAGTCACCAGCGCTAGATGTGCTTACTTTAATTATTCCCTTGCCTTCGGAACCATCTTGTACAACGTCTGCGATTGCTTGGGCTGCATTTACAATTATATTTAAAAACACCTGATTCAATTCACCAGGCAGACAGGGAACTAACGGTAGCGCGGGCTCGAAATCCTTCACCAATTCCGCCACATATTTCCACTCGTTACGTGCTACTGTGATGGTGTTTTCTAAAGCCCTGTTGATATCAGTTAAGGTTTTTTCTCCCGTACCTGGATGTGAGAACTCCTTCATCGCTCGTACAATAGTTGCCACTCGTTCAACGCCTCCAAGCGTCTCGTCGATTGACATCGGAATTTCTTCGAGCATATATTCCATTTTAGTGTCCTCAATGACAGACTCTACCTCAGTTATAAGTTTTTCGGTAACCGCATCTTCTTTAGCTGCGTTTATTAATTCACTACTTTTGTCCAAAACGGTTTTTATTCTGCCGAAAGCTACATTTAGAAAACGGGTATTGTCGCCAACGTATTGAATGGGAGTATTGATTTCATGGGCGATACCTGCCGCTAACTGCCCAATGGATTCCAACTTTTGGGCTTGCACCAGCTGGCTTTCTAAATTCTTGCGCTCTATAATCTCCCGCTGCAGGGCTTCGTTGCTTTGAATTAGCTCGATGTTGACGGCTTCGGCGGATTCTTTGGCCTTTTTGAGTTCTTCTTCTGCCATCTTTTGTTCGGTGATATCACGAACATTGGCCAATGCAAACTCCTCGTCTAGCTTGAGAAATCTCACATGAACAGGGAAGGTATCGCCGTTTTTCTTTTTATTGGTCCCAAATACTTCGATTACATTGCCTACAGGAGTCGTGTCATAAAGTTTTCTTACTTGCTCTTTCAAAGGGGGAGCAACTTCAATGTCAAATATCCTCATCTTTGAAAACTCTTCTTGAGAATACCCATAATAGTCACAAGCAGTTTTGTTTACCTTTGTGAATTTAAAATTATCGATGCGGCTTTTGAAGATGAAATCTGGTGAACTGTTCATTATTTGTGACAAATCGTGACTGGCGGCTTCGGCGAGTTTGCGTTCGGTAATGTTGCGTATAATGGTTCTCAAGCCAGTAGGAACACCCTTTCCATCTAAAACAAATGAGGTCTGAGTTTCCGCGTGGAAAAGCGAGCCATCTTTTCTTCGCATCACAAATTCATAGAGTTTCTGTTTCTGCGAGGGGGTATATTTAGTTTTGCGCTTTTGACTTTCTGCGATGTAACTGTTAATAATCTTGACGGCTCGGTCATATTCGTTTTGACCAAACAGTTGCGGAATCTCAATACCGTCGGCAACATCTTTTGCCGTATAGCCAAATAGTCTTTGAGTCTGACGATTCATATGGGTTAAGCCCTGCCCCACATCAACTTCGAGCAGAGCATCCGGGAGCTCATCAAGGAAATCGTTAAATTGTTTTCGCAGGCTCTGTAATTCCGCCGAGAGCTGTTCTTTGGTTTTATTTTTTTTGGGCATACTACACCCCTCGTGATATGAATTTGAACTCTATAATAGAGAATTAATGATCATAATACTTTTTTTAACATCGTTTGCTTCATTCAAGGGCTTTAGTCACTGCAGACAAGAGTTTTTCTGGTGTGAAAGGCTTGTAAAGTCCAGAAACGGCTCCAAATTGTAATCCAACTTCCAGAAAGGATAGCTCTATGGAGCCTGTTATGACAATTACTGGCAGATTAGGTTTGCTTTTTACTATTCTTCTGATGGTTTCGAGGCCTTCCATTTCCGGCATGAAGATGTCTGTTATAACCAGATCGAGAATATTCTCCTGAATCAGATTGAGACCTTTTTTACCTTCGGGCGCAGTTATCACATCATAACCATCCATTTCAAGTGTTCTGCGTATCGAATTGCGGGCTTCCTCAACGTCTTCGATAATTAATATTTTTGACATTTCCCGTTTTCTAATTATAATTCTTGTCAAGAATTAAAACTTGACTTTTAATAGCCCACCTTCCATTCTGTCATCTCGCTGCTCCGCAGATTTGATGAAGCGTGAGTACTTCCAATTAGAGAGTTGTTAATGTCCTATACTTCACTTTCTTGAGCCGCTTTCTGCACAAGTTTTAGCAACTGCCACTCCATATCCCAAGGATGGGAGCGGCTTTATTGTCTAAGCCGTGTATCTGTAGGCTTAAATCCCCAAACAAAAAAAATGAACAGAGGTTATGGATTTGGCATCTGTCAAGAACTCGAGCCCCGGTTCTTTCAATTGAGTTCTGTCATTTGCTCATCACAGTATAACGGCTTGATCCTGGGAGTCTGAGACAAGTTCTGGGTTTCCATTGCGGTATCCAATTAATTTTTGAGATAATCAAATTCGGCTTGGGCAAAGATTGCGAGGAGAGCTTGCCGATCTTGGTCATAAATACTTTCCAAAAGGCTGATTAATAGGTCACTGAAGTCATCGTCATGGGCGATAATGGCTTCGATGCAATCACAATTCGTAAAAAGTTTATCAATTTTCACTCTGACTTCTCCACTTAGATCACACTACCTTGGCAGGTGAATACAGATCATTTACGGCTTTTCCCTTTAGGCCATGCCGCCATTGTTCACGCCAAACCTTAACTCTATCACCAGCGCGTACGTCGACCAGATACTGACCGTCTAGCTTTGAAGTATTGATAGCACCCGCTTGACTCTGTTCTTCCTGCTCAATCACATTTGCGGCATGAACGGCAGTCAAAACGCGCACTCCAGAAACGCCACCTTTTGCTGGCTCATGATGCAGCGCGACGGCCTCAACGATCGGGACAGGCAGGCGCCAAAGGCCCAACAAGTACGCTCCAACTTCGGCATGCGAAGTATTAAACGCTTCTTTTTCAACCCGCCAAAGAGGAATATTCTGTTCTTTGGCCTCGATTACAACGTCCTTATACTCCAGCGGCAAACCCTGAGCTAAAATCAATTTGCCGGTATCGTGCAAAGCTCCGGCGACCATAGCGTCTGTGGCCACATCTTGGTCTTGCTTCTCCGCCTTGGCAATCATTTTCGCCAGAGAACCGACGCCCAAAGAATGCTGCATCAATTGCTCTAATGACAGGCATTGTGGGTCGATTTGCTCGTAGTGTGAAAAAACCCCATGGGTTAAGACCAATGCCTTTATCGTATCCAAGCCGAGCAATTTCACCGCATGCACGGGGTCTGATACGGTCACTCTGAGCCCGAAATAGGCTGAGTTCACCAGTTTCAATATCTTTGCAATCATACCGACGTCCCGTGATATTATTTGGCCGACCTCAGACGGACTCGGCTCCTGAGACTGAAGTTCCTCCATCAATTCGAGATATGAGGACGGTAGACTGGGCAGCGATGGCAGCTTGGCTACCAAGCCTTTGATGGTCTCGTTATTGAGAGCATCTTGAAGAGCAAAGGCCTGGCAAAGAGTTGTTATAAACTGTTTAAAGCCCCACGGTTTTACCAGATACTGATGTGAAGATTCAACCGATCTGAAAGAAACCTCTTTGTTGGTCTGTTCAGAATGTAAAATTCTGATGACATGAGGATACCGCCTTCGAACTTGGTTTAGCAATTCTACTCCGGTCACCTTCGGCATTTCTATGCCAGAAACGACGGCATCGAATCTTATTTTTTCCATTAAAGCAAGCGCTTCGAAACCATCGCTCGCTAAGCTTATCTCCCACTCGTTCATTTGAGAACGAAGCACCATCATCTTGAGCTTTAGTACCATAGGATCATCATCGACGATGAGTATTCGTTTCTTAGTCATCAGTATCGAGTCCCTTTAAATTAAAGTTAAGAAAATAAATCTAATTTGCGCTTACGGCTAATTGCCACTGAATAGCATGTTTCACAAGTTCAAAAGCATTTTTTAGATTTAGTATTTTCGTAATATGCTCACAATACGTGTTAAAAAGTACTGGCACTTAACTATAGCTTTTGAGTTATCTGATTTTTTCCGTGACCCTGTCCAAGTAGTTGAAAGACTTGCAACTCTCGGTCACGCTTTATAAGCCAAGAGTTAAGTCTGAACTAAATTTAAATTATAAAACGGTTATCGTCAGCCTTGGAGTTTTTCTTTAGTGGAATCCACTATTCCTTTTTGGTGAAATGTACAACAAATGTCAGAAAAATTTACTACAAGGTGCTTTAAAAAATTTAATGATTTCCTTGAGGAGCTCCCGGATGCTCTGCTCGAAGTTTATGTAAGGCAGCGCTTAAACCATATGAATCGTCAGGCTCAAAGATTTGGCTATACGGAAAAAAATGTTGCCGATGGTATTGAAATTCCGAAGTATTTCAGTTTCGCTAAAGTTGCGGTAAAATCTGAGTAACGATGGGTAAATTTGAGAACGCACAAACTCCTACATATTAATAGGGCAATACAGCAACTGCCTTCTTTTTTTGTTCGGCAACAATGTGAGTATAGATTTGGGTCGTGGAAATGTCTTTATGGTCAAGTGCCTCTTGAGTAACTCGAATATTGTTATTCTTCAAGGTCTCGGTTGCAAAAGTATGCCGGAAAGCATGCACGGCTCGACCGTTAGCCACGGACGACCATTTCAAATACTCCTATCATTTCCGCAAAAACCTTAACTTTTACCTACAATAAAGATGAGAACAGTTGTTGTCTAATATAGCCGCCTGGACTTTTTTGATTCTCTACGGGTAATCAAGAAACTGATCCCTCTGGGCGGCTATTTTATTTCTGCCAGTTATCTCTCGCATCTCAAAACTTTTAAAACAGTATTCCCTCTAACGAAATACTCAAGAAAATAGCTAGTGCATTGGAAATTGATTACGAGACAATTTTAATTGAGGCAGGTAGGGCGCCTGAAGATGATGTGCAGATGGTCGGACTGATGCGTGCTTATGGAAAGCTCGATGATGAAGATAGAAAGTTAATTTTCAAATTGGTTGAAAATCATAGAAAGCCGCCAAAAAGTGAACAAGATGCAGAATATTAAATCTCTGCTTACTGAGTTTGATAAGTCACTCAATATAACTCATATCGCTGCAAGTGCTAGGGAACTGGCTGAGCAATTAGGCTCGATTTCATATGAGAGCGTAACTTCTTTTGCGGAAAGTCATTTTATTCAAATTCGGTTTCTTCCCGGGTTACCCAAAGCTGCCTTTGGGTACTCGGATGTCAAGGATGGGATTCGATATATCTTTGTGAATCGCAATACATCCGAATGTCAAATGACATATACGATTGTGCATGAAATTGGGCATCACCTTTTAAATCATTATCCAATCAATCGACATTGTGATCTCCAGGATGGCCTCCTGGACTTGGAGGCAAATTTGTTTGTATTCTTTGTATACAGTTTAGCTCTCAGTGACATCAAGCTCGATGAGTTGATACGCGAGAATAAGGAATACTTTTTATGCGGCTTTTCCCTGACTTTATCTGTATTAATTATACTATTGGGGCGTGGGGTCCTGGCTGTTAATGATTGGCTCGACAAGAAATTGGAAACACAAAAGAGGCTCAATTAAATAGGCCCGCTTTCAATAACTTTAAAAACCAAGAGTTGTTACCCAGCCTAATTTGCCTGATGACTTTATCTCATCCAGTCTGATTCCAAGTAAATAAGGATTCGTCAAGCTGCTTGCTTTTTGACCTCACAACGTGCCGGCGGATGAGCTTTAGGGGCTAAACCTTGAGCTTCAATCTGCACGGCGGTTGCGCCCCTATAAGCTCAATCCGCTTGTTGGGGACGCGCAACGGAACTGGCTTTCGGTTGTTCCTGGGTTCGAGCGTGACTCGGTTGACCTTTTGCAACCGGCGGCACGTTGGGGCGACGCCGCATCTAGTTTAATGAACTAACGAATCCTTTCTAAATGAACTTTTGAAAGAGCCACTGTCAAGAGTCGAGCTGGACAATCCGTGCAAATTGCTCGGAGTTGCGTCGCCCCAACACGAAAATAAGCCGCGCGTTTTTTTGCGTCGGCTTGATTTTTTTGTTAGGCGGCTGCACGTCACCCAACTCTCAAATTTTCATTTCCTGGGCACCCGGCGTGGGACACGACACTGATTTTGTTACTGCCACCCGATATTCTTTACACGCTTGTTACCTGCCATTATTATCAAATCGAATTTCGTCTATATAGAAAGTGGCACCATCAGGGTTGTTATCCCAATTAGTTTCCCAACCAAAACCGCCAATAATATGTTTAAGGTTTGCACCCTCTAGATCAATTGAAAATTGTTTCCACTCTGCTGATAGTTTGGCATACTTGCTTCGAGGATAGACTTGACTATCGCCAAACTGCCCATCAATTCCCGCAACTTTAAACTCTATTGTGCATGGTTCATCAGCTTTAGCCCAAAAAGTTAGACGATTGTAGGCAGTGAGGTCAAATCCTCTACCTTTCCAAAATTCATTTTGCCCCCAATTGTTAGGTGGTTCTTGCCAATACACACCTGCCCATTTGCATGGCGGAGCATAGGGACATTCATTTGGTCCTGCTCCTTTTGCTTTATAAATAACTCTGATACATGTTTCTCCTGAATAAGGTTTCTTGCCAAAGGCTTCATTAATAGCAATGTCACCACAATCACCCATATAGCCAGATGGCCTATAGTGATTTTCAGGAGAGCCTGCGTCCTTAAAAACATAAAGCGGTTCAGTGGACTGATTGCTGATAATCGGCGTTTTTCCCATAAGTTTTAAACCCAGAGTCTTTGGAGTTCTGTCGGACTTAAAAATTCCCCAATGCGGTTCAATTGACAAGTGGTTTTTCCAAGGTTGGTCAAATGCTTCAAAGTAAACAAAAGGAGTGTCTGTTTGCCTAAGTTCAGAATAATATTGCTCCTGAATATCTTCTGACAAAACACTATTTTTGTCACCTTGGGTTGGAAACCCAACTTCTTTAAAAATAATTGGCTTCGCACAACGTCTTTTCAAGTCGTCATAGGTACCTTTAGTCCACCTGACTGCCGCGGTCGGGTCTAATTTATTATGAAAGTAAGGATGAACGTTTGGAAACACCCAGTCCCCAATGTCAAACAAACTTTCATCCCCATAGTCACCTATTTCCTCAGTTGTAGTTTAGAAGAACTTAAAAAAGTCATTGATGATATCCGTAAAAGTACGGGTAAGCCAGTAAAGAAAGGTAAGGCAATAGTAGAATTATCAAAAGTACGAAATCTACGCTCGATATTAGCAGGTTCGAAATCATCAAGTGTTTCTCAATGAACGAAACTATGTTAGAAGTGCCAATTGGTTTTAAGAATAGTTCATCTATTTTTATTATTCCTGGTACAATTACAAAAAGCGCTACAACTATTGTCACCGCGAGGCTTATTCCAAAGGCTCCATACAGAATTATCCCACTCAAAACAATTAATAGAACAAGACCAATAAAAAGGATCTTTCTTAAAATACTATTGTTCATATCAGACCTACAAAGTAGATAACTACAAATTGTTTTCACTTACACTTTAATTCACTCATTTTATGTCGCATCATAACAAGTAATTCATTAGTTTCTGCATATCTCCCTGAAAGTTACAATTTTCCCATCGCTTGTCAATGGAAAAATAAATTTATGCTCATAGAGCTAACTGTATAATATCCGAAATAGGGCGGTATAAAGAAACTCGCTAATACTGATGCCTGATATACAAGTTCTCTGCTATGATTTGGCGCTCTGAAGCTGCTGGATTGGAAGATAATACCATCATCGGTTCTTCTCTTTCTATCTTTTTCGGTTGAGGATCTTATTTATTTATAAAAAATGTAAACGTTTAATAATTTTTAAATTTTTGCGTCAATTGTTAAGTTTTTTAAACAATTTGCCGATAGGTCTTATAATAATGAAAAGTTTGTAATAAATCTTGCTTTAAGGGAGAATATATGGCCACTATACAAAATCTGAATAAAATTGCCGGGCAACAACAAAACAATCAAATCCTCAACAGTATTAACAAAGTCAACAAACAAATAGGCATTCACCAAAACCGGCTCTCCACAGGTAAGAAAATCAATTCCGCAGAAGAGGATGTGGCCGGATTTATGATTGGTCACACTTTTCAGGCCAGAAACCGCGGGCTTGCTGCTGCCATGAATAACATCGGAGACGCGCGGCTTTCGCTATCGGTAGCGGAAGGCGGTGCAATCAATGTACTCGACATCCTCGCAACCATGAAAGCCAAAGCCATACAAGCAGCGAATGGTACTCTCAGTGATGCGGACCGGGCAGCTATCAATAACGAAATATCCGCACTCGCAGACGAAATTGACGATGTCGTTGATGAAACCACCTTCAATGAGATTGAACTTCTGGCCGGCACCGATTTATCTGTGCAGTCCGGCGCTGAAACCACCGACACCGAAAGCGTTGAGGTCAGTGCCAGCGACCATCATTCGTCTGACCTCGGCGTCTCTGAGGTCGATGTTTCATCCTCTGAGAATGCAAGCGCTTCCCTGGCCAGTATTGAAAGCGCCATTGCAACCGTGAAATCTACCGTTGCTTCTCTAGGCTCTTATCAAACTCGTTTTTCCCACAAAGAAAACAGGCTCGCCCGGGCCATTACCAATACAGAAGCCGCCAGAAGCAGAATTATGGACGCTGATTTTGCCAAAGAAAAAATTGAGGAAACGAAAGAGAGGATTAAACAAAACACCCTTAACGCTGTGAACGCACAGGCACAGTTGTCGGCACAAAGTGTGCTAAAATTAGTTCTGTAATACTGTTTTTATTGGCATCGTTAAACGATCATTTGCTCCTTCAAAACAGGCAAAATATATCGCTGGGCATACTTTAAGTAATTTACCGTTGGTACTACCGCGAGCCAATGCTAAATTGTGCCCTGCATAACGGACATTGCCGCAGCCTGGCCCGGAAGCATTGTAGCTGGGATTGTTTAATGGTGCAAAATATCTGAATAGCCGCTGCCCAAGCGCACTGTGGATGGCTTCAAAAATCCTTTGCTGTCAACGTGTCCCAATACGGTCCTAAATCATGGCCTTCGCTAGGCAAACCTCCGACCGGCAAAACCCAATGTTAAACATGAAACCCGTTGAGGTCTTTCAAAATATTCTGGGTTTATACCGCGGTTTGCTTTATTTTTGGCCTGGCATCTCTGTTAACTCTGACACCTCAAGTGAACCGCCAATATTAAGAAAAGGACAAGCCTTTGCAATCGACAGTGCCGCATCCATAGAATCCGCTTTAATTACAGTGTAACCAGACATTGTTGTTTTTCCTCCAGGGGTAACCGTACCATCGGAGTTTACGGTGCTCGTATTCTTAAGCGGATTAGCTGGACTAACAGCTGAGTCGCCCAATGAAGATAACCAATCCATATATTTCGACATATGTTGTTTACCTTCCTCTGGGCTAGAGGGCTGATCGCCGCCTAGATAAACAATAACGTATTGAGGCATTTGTGTTTCTCCTTTGTTGAAATTTAACTCTTATTGCACTTTAAAAAACATTACTATTACTTAACCTGCAAAAGGCTATTAGAATAATTTCAACTAAACAGCTTTATTTGCAGTATACTTTTTCATTTAATAATACAACCTACTGATTATTTGCCATTCTCATAAATCTTCTATTTTCCCAACAAATAAAAATGCAATAATGGCAGTATAATAAAAAACACTTAATGCAGTACAATTATCTAACTATCGTT
>SMXC01000010.1 GCA_004356825.1 Caldithrix sp. | reverse complement strand
CCCATGCTTACTTTCGGGCAATTTTTTGCGACAAATTCATCCGTAAGCGGTTCTTCTAATGTAATAGCGCCAGCCTCTGCAAGTACCTTTGCACCATCAAAATCCACATAAGCCAGCCGCAATGCAAACTTAAAATCGGGTAATCCGAAGCTGCCTCCCGGTAAAGTCGCAACACCGGTGTCCTGCAAAATTTTTTCACAGAGCATCCTGTTGGTCTTTATTCCCTGTCTCTCCAGAGCCGGTTTAAAAGGAGAAAAACTTGGAAATAAATAAAACGCACCTTGCGGTCGATGAATCTTAATGCCGGCTTCTTTCATTTTTTTGTAACAGTAAGCGCCGATTGCTTTCAGGACACGCCGGCTTTGAACTAAATATGCTTCGATCTCCTCACCGCCCTGAAAAGCGCGAATAGCCGCGTACTGAATTGGCGCGCTGGTAGCTGTGTAAGTTTCACTCGCAACCACTGCCATCGCGTCTAGAAGCCACTGCAAAGAATCCGGAAAGGTAAAACTTCCCAACCGCCAGCCACCGGCGCCGCACCATTTGCTCAGCCCCGTGCTAACGATCGCTCCTTCCGGATAGAATTCGGCAATCGATGTATGTTTGCCTTCGTGATGAATTTCACCGTAAATTTCATCGGAAAGCAGGACGACGCGGTAGTTCCGGGCAACCTCCGCTAATTCCTTGAGCTGCTCTCTGCTGTAAGTGTGGCCCGTCGGATTATTGGGATAGTTGAGTATCAACAGTCGGGGCCGATCGGGATCCTCGCGGCACAAACTTTGTAATTGCTCCGGCATGAGCAGCCAGTTATCAGCGGAGTTGGTAGGCATCCAGTAAACTTGTCTACCGATGATTTGGGCCTGCGGGGCGTACGAAACCCACGATGGTGTTGGAATAACCAGATCTCCGTAGTAGGCTAACTGAACAAGGAACATCAGTTCTTTAGAGCCAGGACCAATCATGACATTTTCAGCCTTTCGTTTTATCCCATGCTTCCGGCAGTGATACTCGGCAATGGTTTCCCTTAGCTCGTACAATCCTTTCACAGGAAGATAATCTTTCTGAAAAGCATTTTCTTGCAGCGCCGCGACAACGGACGCCGCAACTGGAAACGGAGATTGGCCGAAACCAAATTTAATAATATCGCGACCTTCGGCGAGTAATTCTGCACTCAGCTCATTAATTGCCAGAGTCGCCGAAGTTTTTAGCCCGCGTACGTTCAGATTCAGATTAATAGAGGGTGTATTCCTAACCGTGGTTTTCTCATCCACTAAAATTTTCATCGTTGTCCTCGTACCAGGAGAAAATAAAGACAAATTAATTTTATTTTTTTGAAATTTGTCAAGAACATTTTTATAATTTACTTTATAACCCTTGGGGAAAGTCTTCACCGATGCCTTAAAACTCTTCCCGGATACATCGCTGTCCTTTCTTCGTTGTCGATCACCGGTTCTCCGTTTACCAGGACAAATAAAACACCTTCCGGATATTGGTGGGGTTCAGTCCAGGTCGCACGGTCGATCACTTTCCCAGAATCGAAAATAACGATATCTGCCCACATACCTTTCTTTAAAACTCCGCGATCCTTCAGCCCAAGCCTCTTTGCCGGAAGCGAGGTCATTTTCCGCACTGATTCTTCCAGAGACAGGATCTTTTGTTCTCTGACGTATCGGCCAAGGACACGGGGATAAGTGCCGTAACTCCTGGGGTGAGGCTTCGCCTTGCCAAATTCGATGGTGGCGCCATCGGAAGCATGCATGACAAGTGGATGCTTCATTATTCTTATCACATCCTCCTCTACCAGACAGTGATAAATTCCTCGTCCGCCGCCGGCGTAATGTAAATCCATGAGAGTCTCTGCCGCATTCTCCGGAGTTGGCTCATTCCCACGCATTTCAGTGATTTCAGCGAGGTTTTTACCTTCGAGAGCGGGATCGGTGGAATAGGAAGAGATGACGATTGTGGCCGGGTCGCCGCCACCGCGATCATACAAAATATTTTGAACAATCCCAACTTTAATTTTCGCCCGGAGAGTTGCATCTTCAAGCCGTTCTTTAATTTTTTCTTCTCCGCCTTCGAGAGACCAGGCGGGGAACAACACAGTCAAGCCCGTGCTGGTCGCAGTATAAGGATACTGATCTACCGTAACGTCCATCCCCTCGCCGACTGCCTCATCCACCATTTTCAGGGTCTTAACACTGTTGCCCCACATCGATTTTCCCACAGCTTTATGATGAGAGATATGAACCGGCAAGCCCGCCTGACGACCAATATTCAATGCTTCTTCAACGGCGTCCAACAATCCAATTCCTTCCTCGCGCATATGTGTAGCATAAAAGCCGCCGTATTTACCCACCACTTTAGACAAAGCCACTACTTCTTCGGTATTTGAGTAAGCGCCCGGAATATATTTTAAGCCGGTTGACATACCGAACGCCCCATCCTGCATGGCTTGTTCAACCAAACCTTGCATTTCCTGCAACTCTTCAGCAGTGGCATAACGATTCTCCCGCCCCATCACTTCTCGTCTAACGGTATTGTGTCCAACGAGCAAAGTGAGATTCAGAGCGATGTCGGTTGCCTCGACCTTTTGTAAAAAGTCTCCGATTGGATATGGAGACCCGCCGCAGTTGCCACCGACAATCGTTGTAACACCCTGACGAATGTAATTTTCCACTGACGGTAGTTGTAATATCTTGCGTTCGGCATGAGTATGTAAGTCGATAAATCCCGGCGCGACCGTGAGACCGCGGGCATCTATGATCCTTGCGGCCGCCCTCGTTTCCAGATCGCCGATTTCGCTGATTCGGCCGTCTTTGATTCCCAGGTCCGCTTGAAATGCAGGACTTCCGGTGCCATCGATGACACTGCCATTTTTTATGACGAAATCCAACTCACTTTCCTGGCATGAAATAGACATAAAAAACAGTCCTGGAAAAATAAGCAGCAAAAATAAAAATCGAGACTTCCTTTTTAATAAGCTCATCCGGCTATCTCCTTTGTTCAAAAGACAAATGGGTATTACTTTGATTCGATAAAGTGCACCAAGACGAATCCCTTTTGGTTTTTATCGATCAACTTTCCCGATGCCATTACTTTTGTCCCTTTGGGCTGAATCGTGAAACTGTTCGGATCTACATTAGAACCGCTTGGGTAATATGTGAACGTCTGCCATTTCTTTTTGTTCTTAAAAATATCAGTACGTCCGATTTGAATTTCAAAATAAGCAGTAGAGGATGCTTGTTGGGGTAAAATGGAGACAGCGTAGACATGATCGGTAATGGCAGCGACACTGCGAAGATAATTTTGTACAAGTTCGGGAATACGTTTATGATTGGAATCACTTGGCCCCATGTCGAAATCACCATCGCAGACCTTCTTGCGCCACTCCTTTGTTTTCATAGCGTCCAGAAGGAGTTGGCCGTGCAGAAGTTCATGATAAAAAATCGCTTCATCTACCAGCGGTGTGGAGCTCATTTGCTTGCCGGGCGTCTCAAGGGTGAACATGACAAAATTATTTGCATAAATACGCTTCTCTTTCCCCTTCATAAGAATAGTAGGCTGCCAAATGTAATAACCGACAGTCTTGCCAGGTATGTAAAACTGCTCCTCACCAACTGACAAATTCCTATCCCACTTGATATGTCTTGTCGTCACATTTATATAGACTTTTCGAAATTTACTTCCACCGGGACAGTCATAGGAGACCCGGACTGTATCTTTGAAACTCCTGATGACATCATCGACTTTTCGAGGAATGAGACCACTATGGTTGCGCAGAATCCGCAGCCTGCCGTTAAATTCGAGGCGCTCGATGATTGTTGGTTTCTGTGGTTTTTCAACAAAACCCGGGTTAAACAGGAGCGTAAATATTAAACAGAATTCTATCATTTAAAAAAATGCTTTTTGTTGCTTTTTGTCCAACATTAACAAATTCAGTTCATATCTTTTTAGCCACGTTTTATGCTCAACAATATGGAAAATATTTTCAAATTGTCAAGATATTCATTCGCGTTTAACTCTTATTTATCATAGGAAGCGGGAATATCTCCGTTTATAATGTGGTTTTTTTTATAAACCTCAAAGAAGATCTGTGCTTTATCCAATGAAATCAAAAATCATAATTTGGATTTTTTTTGCTTGCTTGGTGGCAAACTTAATCACGCCTAATCTGGTTGTGAGTGGCGCCTGGGTACAAAAAAAACATGGATTTTATTTTAAGGTGTCGGGTCATTATTTCTTTACGACAAAAGAGTTCAATCATGAAGGACGGCAGCTTGACATATTTCAGGAGAGAATCATATATGAAGATACTTCTTTTAGAGACTTAAACCTGACCGCTTATCTTGAATATGGTTTACTTGAGAGGTTTACGTTAGTCGCAAACCTGCCATTGAAAACCCTGACATCCAAACGTGTGGAGATTATCGGCGGGGGAGCGCTTACACGCCAAGTTACGACCCATACTCAGGGAGTATCCGACCTGGCGCTCTCAGGGCGCTATGCTCTGCTGGATGGATCGTTTATGTTGTCATATCAGGCAGGCATCGAAATACCTCTTGGGTATGAAGCCGCACCTGGGAACGATGGCCCGCCACTGGGTACCGGTAATGTAGATTTTGTTAACCACCTGTTAATCGGTAAAAGCCTGTTTCCTTTTCCAGCCTACTTAACGGGCGGCGTTGGCTATCGTTGGCGCAGCGGCGCTTGGCATGATCAGATTCTTTTCACCGCGGAAGGCGGCTATTCCTTTGGCTCCGTCCTGGTCAAAGTTACTTTTGACGGGCTGAAAAGTACCGTTGCGCCTCCGGATATTCTTGGTCAGCCGGTTACTACTCCATTACCGGGTGGCGGAGGTGCTCTTCCAAACATAATTCAAGGCGATCAAGATATTTTTAAGATCAGCCCCACAATCATAGTTAATCTCACCAAACAAATAGCCCTTCAGGGAGAATTTCTTCACATTTATGCCGGCAAGAATACAGTGTCCGGCACGATTTATTCTTTGGGTTTGATTTACACAAAATAGCACCGAGCCATTACATATCTTTTTTTGACAATTTGAGTGGGTGAGATTTACTATTTAGAGGCGGGGTCCATAAATCTTGTCTCCGGATGGTCGGCCTTCCAAGTGCTCCAGCGAGTCTTCGTCGATCGAAATTCTTCAAGAGTCCGATCTGCGTGAGGTCCGCTGATACATGTTAACCCCTCTTCACCCTCCAGGTGGTACCACAGGCTTTCGGTTTCATAATCATATAAGACGAAAGTGAACTCATAGGTCCATCCGCTGGCACTTAAGGTGAGGACTGAGTCCTGACCTCCCGAGGCGGTCAATCCTTTTATTTCCCGGCTGTACACGGCAGCCAAATCGACCAGCGGTCAGTAAGCCACCGCTACATGCAAATCACCAAATTTTTCATCAACGATTTCATGCCGGGTTAGGTCGATAATAGCATAACTCCGCGTGCCGTCGCTCAGAGGCCGAGTACCGTCATTCAGGGTCGTGCCGAGCACAAGAAAGTCAGCTTCATCATCGGGATAATCCGTGTCGCCGGGGGAAAGCATCCTCGGGGTTAAGATCGGCCTGATGGCATTGGGACCCAAACCAAATTGGAATTTGGACGGCTCCATGCCATACCTCTTTAATGCATGGGTGACATCCCACTTTTTTCCCGTCCGGTCGGCGATAAAAATTCGTTCGTCTTCCTGAATGATCCGTTCCGGCCCTAGATTCGCATCCGGGCTTGAGGGGTCTTGAATACAAGAAGTAAGAATAACTATTTTTGCTATGATTATTGTACTTAGTAAATCAAATCGACTCATAGTTTCAATTGTTGAATATACGATTGAGTAGAGAGGGTTACCTACTGCAACAGACCGACGGATGCGAAATATTCCCATCCAGATAATGATTTTGTATCATACTAATCTACCCAGCCGATCAATCCTCTGCTTCTTTCATAACTTCTTTGACAATTATAAATGGTCAAGATTAAACGAGAGACTTCACGGACCTCAATGACTATCACTTAACTGTTGTCAAACCCCTGGCCTCAAGTCTAACGTTTAATTTCGGTAGCTCCTCAGTCATCAGGTCTTGCAGATCTGAAAGATGTGGTGCTATAATTTTTTCAATATCCTCAAGCCGCCTGCCGGCATCGTGTCCCGGTTTCTGGTCGGCGACTGTGGTCATGCTGTAGAGATAAGTCAGCTGTCTGTTCAGCATCGGCTTGAGTTGGGCGCCCACTTTTCCGATTCCAGTTTGGACAAGCGCCTGTTCTATTTTAGTAAGTTTTAAGCGGATAGATTTTGCTTGAGCCACGATGTCAGCGCTGCTTTCGGAATGGGCGGCTGCACTGTTGAGGTGACTTCGGACTTCCCGGATTCGCAGCACTGCCTGGCGTAGTTCGCTAATCCCATCGCTGATTCGTGTATTCAAATCAAACTGTTCACGCAGATCAGCAACTGTGACACCATCTGCTGCAACCCTTGGATCAATTTGCAACTCAAAATTTTGGGTTTGGCTCCAGTCGCCGATTGTCAATCGAACCTGGTAGGGACCCGGTACGGCCAGCGGTCCTCTCTCGGCACGCAGACTTTCGAGCGGCGCCGTATCGGGATAACGCATATCCCAGATAAAGCGGTGCATCCCTGCTTTTTGTGACAGCGGTTTCGGTAAAGGCCGACGCCTGAATGATTCCTCTGCACCTGATCGGGATGCTATTTTCGGGCTGTCGCTGGAAAAACTCCTTACCGGATCGCCTTCTGCATCAAGGATGTCAACCATGAGTTCTTCGCTGCCTTCTTTGGCCAGATAATAGTAAATCATGACGCCGTTTGACGGATACTCGGGCGTTGCACCGCCCCGCCTGCTTCGCGCAGAAGGCCAGCGACTCCGGTAGCTGTCTCTCGGTTTGAACAGATAAGCTGCAGAGGAGGCCACTTTCTCATTAAGTTGATGCAGTGGCGTTATATCGTCGAGAATCCAGAATGACCGACCCATGGTAGACAACACCAAATCGTTGTGATGCACTTTGATATCGGTAATCGGGGTTGCCGGCAAATCCAGCTGCAGAGACTGCCAGTGTTTACCTTCATCAAACGAGACAAACATACCGAATTCCGTACCCGCATACAGCAGGCCTTTGCGGACAGGATCTTCGCGTATAACCCGAGTCGGGTAATCATCGGGAATGCCGTTTGTACCGTCCGTAAGGCATTCCCAGCTCGTTCCGTAATCCTCTGTTTTGTAGATGTAGGGCGACCAGTCATCGAGCATGTAGCGGTAAATCGCCACTAATGCACGCCCGGGCTCATGGGGTGATGGCTCTATAGTTTGAACACGGCCGCCGGACGGCAGGTCGGGTGGCGTGATATTTTTCCAGTTTTGGCCGCCGTCGCGCGAAATTTGTACCAAACCGTCGTTGGTTCCTGCCCAGAGGACGCCCTCTTCATGTAATGATTCTCTGAAAGCATAGATAGTGCTATAAATCTCTTCGCCCGTAATATCGCGTGTAATCGGTTCTCCGGAATACCCTTGGGTTCCAGCAGGCTTGGCCGTAAGGTCCGGGCTTATTATCTCCCAGGTTTGTCCTTCATCTGTGGTTTTGTGGACATACTGCGAGGTATGGTAGATTACGTCGGGGTTATGCGGCGAAATCTCGATAGGTGAGGTACGTTGAAAACGGAAAGGCATTTCACTGGCAGCATGTCCGTAGTTGAAATGCGGATAGACCCAATATTGCATCTCCTGGCCGGTCAGACGATTGTAGCGGCTAAACCGGCCTTTGCAACCTCCATAAACGATGTGCGGTTTCAGTGGATGCACCGCTAGCGGGCCCGTTTCGCACCCAGCCACTGCGAGCCAGAACTGCTTTGGAGAAATCAGTCGGCTTGCAACTGGTGGCAGGCTCGGCACCCTGATGGTACTGTTATCCTGCTGCTCACCGTAAACCCAGTACGGGAATTGGTTGTCGACCACGACGTGGTAGAGCTCGGCCGTGGCCTGGTTGTACTGCTCCGACCAGCTCTTGCCGCCGTCGAGACTGACATTGACGCCGCCATCGTTGGCCTGAAAAAGAAAATCGGTATTCTCGGGGTTGATCCACATGTCGTGGTTGTCACCGTGCGGCGTTCGCACCCGGGTGAACGTGCTGCCTGCATTTACTGATCTAAAGAATCCTTCATTGTTCACGTATACTGTGTTTTCGTCCTTGGGATCTGCGGTAACGTGCGTATAGTAGAAGGGTCGGTGCATCAAACTTTTTTGCGAGTTGATGAGGCTGAAGTCTTGCCCAGAGTTATCCGAACGGTAGAGTCCGCGCTTCTCTCCCGGCGCCTCAACCAGCAGGTAAACTCGTTTGGGATGGGCAGGCGAAACAGAAACGGCTGTTTTTCCAATTGGCGCTTCAGGCAAACCTTTGGTCAACCTGGTCCAGCTGTCACCGCCGTTGACAGTCTTGTAAAGTCCACCTTCCTTGCCGCCGCTGATGATCGTCCAGGGTTTGCGTTCAGCACGCCACATACAGGCGTAAATCTCGTTTGGATTTCCAGGATTCATCGACAAATCAACAGCACCGGTCCTATCTGACACGAAAAGCACCTGTTTCCAGGTTTCGCCGCCATCTTTTGAACGGTAGACACCACGCTCCGAGTTTGGGCCGAATGCGTGGCCTAGAGCGGCCACATAAACCAGATTCGGATCTTGGGGATGAACCACCATTTTGCCAATTTGGCCGGCTTCGGGTAATCCAATGAAATTCCAAGTCTCACCGGCATCGGTGGATTTGTAAACACCGCGACCTGTTGAAACGTTACTGCGGATGCAAGCGGAGCCGGTGCCAACATAGATTATATTCGGATCCGATTTCGCGACAGAAATGGCACCAATCGAGCCGACCTTAAAAAATCCATCTGATATATTTTGATAATTGCGGCCGTTGTTGGTCGTTTTCCAAATACCGCCCCCTGTACTGCCGAAATAGAGTGTTGGTGGGTTTCCAGGCACACCGGCAACCGCCGTGACGCGTCCGCCCCGATAGGGACCGATCATGCGATAGTCAAGTCCCTCGTAAAGTTTCGGACTGAAAACGATATTGAGGTCAGAGCTTTGTTCTTGAGCAATAAGAAACGTTCTGCTCCCAATCATTCCCAAACTGGCTGCAACAATAATTCCGGTAATAAAAACAAACCCGTAACGCTGTAAACTGTGTTTTCGCATGAGGCATCTCCCTTTAGAATGTTCTGACACTCTCAGTTTTTCATTATATAAATCGAGGCTCAACCCGGTTATTACGGTTCGTTGGCCTTCGCCGCAGTGAACTTATTTATGCGAAACCCTTTTTCTTTTTTCTAGGTAAAGGTAGTTTTTCTCCCGACAAAGTACAATTATTTTTACTAGACGCCTAGTTTTCGACGGCGACTTCGGGCAGTAAAAGAGCTGGATCGTGAAGCTTGCCGGCAATCTCAAGGGCGAACATGCTCGATGTTGGCTTCTGTGGTTTTTCCACAAGACCTATGTCATACGGGGGCGTAAATATTAAACAGAATTTTATATTAAAAAAAACCTAAGTATTTTAGGTAATCACCATCCATTCAACTTTGGGTCGCGACGAATCGTGATCGTTTCTGAGTAGATTTTACCCCTGACATTCATTTTAACTTGATATTCCCCCGGTGTCGGCCAGCCTGCCTTGCAACCTGTTTCCAAAAATGTTTCGCCGGCCAAATACTTGCCGCAACGAGCGCTCATACCTGAAATATTCCAGCAAGGACCCTCGTATCTCATTTAGTTCTTTGTCATTCTCCGCTCTTTCAAATTTGTTTTTCATTTCCTCAATCCAATCCTTCTGATCTTTGGCAAGATTGCGGATGCGCAAAAGCGTTTTGAAAACATCCCTCATGTTGGCGATGAATCTTTTTCTCTGCCCGGTGTTGCATCGAATCGAAAGTCCCATAAAGCTCTATTGATGCCCGGTTCGTTTGAAGCGCTAAGGCTCCTCCTGAATTTACCTGAGATGTCTGCTATTTCAATAATAACTTGTTTTTTGAGCTTTGACTTGAGGTAATAATTTATCAGTCCGCCGCTGATGAGTTTTGCTCTGACAATATTTTCTCTTTTCGGTATGTAGGGTGGATTTTCACCGGCAAAAAACATGTGTCCGCGCACGCCGCCGCGGGTTGCATCGTCCCAGATCGTCATCGGGCGATTCTTAAAAAGATGCGCATCCGTGTCCAGAATTTCATTCGTTAATTTGCTGCAGCAGCGTGATGTCGTCCAGAACCCAAAAACTGCGGCCATGCGTTCCTGCAATAAGATCTCCGTCACGAGGATGAATCACTAAATCATGAATTGCTACGGTCGGCAAATTATTATTACCATCATCGGCCAAGGCCGTGCTGGCCAAAACGACAATCGCGAGCAGAGACAATGCCCTTAGCCGCGTGGCAATAGATTTATACATTTCTCCCTCCTCTTTGAAAGATACTAAGAGTTCTTCAAAATACGAATTAATATGGAGTGCAGGGATTTTGTCGCTGCCTGCATTGATGCATCAATGCACTTCAAACTTGATTTTGGAGAAATCTGAAAAATGCTCTTTTCTTTTAGCTGCCAAATTCGAAGGAATTAATTTTAGAGGCACTCGAGGAACGACTCACACCGGGCAGCGGTCGTTTTTTAAGGAAGATCAGAAACGAATGAATCACAACTTAAAGCAAATTTAAAGTTAAGCAATCTTTTTTTGGACGACCGTCATTAACTTATTATTCCAGCCGCTTTTCGCACGGATCACATTCCTAATATCCGGCATGGCCGCTTCCGTTACCTTCTCCCCTTCTTCAATCATATAATCCAAAAGCTTAAATTCAGACCAATGAACTTCGCCGACATCGGGACGAATCACCACGTCTGCCTTTTCCAATAAGTGTAGATTATAATGACGGGCGGTCATATGCTGCGTTTGAAAAATAACGTCGATGACATTATCCAATTTGGGATTATCGTTCAATTTTTGCCCGACATCAATGGCAATGACAATCTCGGCACCGTACTCTTTGGCAAGTTCCACAGGCATGGGGCACACCACAGAACCATCTACCAGCAAATACCCGTTGAATTGATAGGGAGGTAAAAAACCCGGAATAGACGCGCTGGCCCCAACAATGGTCCGCATATCCCCATCCTTAAAAACAACCCGCTCACCGTTTAGAAGATTTGACGCTACGGTGTAAAAGGGAATTTTGGTGTCTTCAATTCGACCTTCGGGAATCAAAAAATCCATTACGCCCTGTAGTCGGTTTCTACGTACAAGTGAGGTTTTACTTTGCGCTAAATTGACAACCAGACGTTGACGAATGTTCTTCGCCACTTGGCCAAAAAAGTTCTCTGCCGGTTCCTTCCGTTTGAATAGTTCCAGGCCGCTTTTCTTATATTCTTTGCTTTTTAGAAACCGCCTGAACTTTTCTTCGAGCTGCAAGGCAATAGGATTGTCTGCATAAATTGCACCGACCACCGCCCCGATACTGGTTCCGACTATCATGTCAATTCGAATATTTTCCCGTTCCAGAACTTTTAGCGCACCAATGTGGGCACAGCCCCGCGCTCCACCACCACCCAATGCCAAAGCAATTTTAGGTTGTTTTTTCATATTGGTTTATGACATTCTCCATTAATCTGTTCAGCGAATAAGAAGCATCTTCTTGATGTCTCTAAAATTATCGGTTTGAAACTGATAAAAATAAACCCCGGAGGCAGAAAAATTGCCGGAATCATCTGTGCCATCCCAGGTGACGCTGTGCCGCCCGGCGGGTATGATCTTGCCCGCAATGAGAGTCCGGACAATTTGCCCCAAAAGGTTGGTAATGCTTACAGTAACTCTGCTTTGTACAGGTAGTATATAGACAATGTTTGTGGACGGGTTAAAAGGGTTGGGATAATTCTGCGCTAATCCAAAACTTTCGGGAATCTCAGATAAATCAGTATCCACGAAAACGTTCGGATCAACAAAAGAGAATGAAGAGTCGGGTGCATTTAGTGGGTAAACAGCTTCAGCGCCGCTGGAATCAACAGTGGTAAAGTAGAAGTTTACTTTTTCTTCCCCGGCAACGCCCGTTATTGTTGCGGAGTATTCATTTATTTCGTTCCCCCTGACCATCGATATTTCCTTGTTGAAATTGCCGTCCGATTTGGCATAAACTAAAGAAACTTGATTTGGGTCAACTCCAAATCTGGAAGCTACTTTAATTTTAACCTTTACATCTCTGTTACTATCTACCGACACATCCGGTGAATTGCTGAAAGCCATTCCGTGAAACAGGACCGCGTCGTAAGCGTTCACCAGCCCCCAGCCAAATGAATTATCAGGATTAGCGGCACGGTCTGCGGTAATCCTGAGAGCATCCCGGACTTCCAACGGCGTCAAATTGGGATGGGCAGAAAGTACCAGCGCAGCTACGCCCGCAGTTAAAGGGCAGGAAAAAGAAGTTCCACTTGAAAAATTATACTGAGAAGATAATTTGTCCGTTGACGGCAGCGCGACGCGGACAAGTGAACCCATTGCCACCACGTCCGGTTTAGTTCGTCCATCGGCGCTGGGGCCGACAGAACTAAAACCCGAAAGGGTACTGTCCGAATTGACTGCCCCCACCGCAATAACGCTGTCACCATCGGCCGGAGCAATGATAATCCGCCAGGGGCCATTCCCCTCATTTCCAGCGCTGTTCACGACCACAACCCCCCGGCTGACTGCTATGTCAGCGGCTTTTGTGGTAACCGCGGTGTTGCCATCCATGTCGGCCGGTGAATAAAAGCTTTGATTTGGAAAATTCAAATAGCCCAATGAACTTGAGACAATATCGACGCCACGGTTTTCCAGCCACTCAATTCCGGCGACCCAATTATCTTCTTCTGCTGGAATTTCGTTCTGTAGAATTTCTGTCTTTGCCAGCAAAAAACTGGCTCCAAACGCCGAACCAATGAGCTTTCCTTCCTTAAAGCCGCCGACCGTCGAAAGCGTCTGAGTACCATGATTATGCTGGCCGGGTACGTCTTGATTTTCTTCATTCTCAGTAACCCCATCGTTATTAACAAAATCAAATTCCGCAATCACGTTTAGATTTTCAAATACCTCATGATTACTACGCTTAAACCCTGTGTCAAGCATGCCGATCCACACGCCTTTGCCCGTAATCCCCAAATCGTGCACTTTTGGAACATTTATTAACTGATTTTGAATGAAAGAAAAACCGTAGTCAAAATTATGATTCGGCGGTTTTTTGAGTTTTATTGACCGCGCTTTCAGGTCCTGCGGCGTTGGTTTCCTGCCGGCTCTGCCGACGGGTTGTATCCTTTTGATAAAAGGAAGTTTTTTTAACTTTTCGATGTCAGGCGGTGTTAATAGAAAACTTGCGCCGTTCAACCAATTTGTAACAACTAGAGGCTTGTATCCCAACTCCTCTAAGCTGCTTAAATAAACGCTGCTCACCGGCAGATCGCGTTTATCAATTAGATTATCATCTTTTCGAACCTTGGCTCGTCGCCTTAATGCCCTGGGAGAGATTTTGGATTTCGCGATCTCAAGTAATTCAGTCGATTTGGTTAAACCATGAACCTGCTTATTTTTGAAAAACACCCAATATTTTTCCGGTGCAGTTTCTTGAGCGGATGAGTTTGTAAAAACGGCCAAATAAAATATAAATATTAATGACAAAAAACGTCTGTTCAACATACACCTCCTATTTATAAAGTAAGCTTTGCGCTCAATATTCTCTCATGACTCTTTGAATCAAGACACTCGCTGATTTATTTCCTTTTAACGGCAAAAAGCGTCAGATCATCTTCCTGCCTTTCCTCGCCTGAAAAATCGCTTAAATCGTCAACAATATTTTTAAGAATTGTTTCTAGTTTGCGTCTTCTGATATTTCCGGTTG
This sequence comes from Caldithrix sp., assembly GCA_004356825.1. Classification (GTDB taxonomy): domain Bacteria; phylum Zhuqueibacterota; class Zhuqueibacteria; order Oceanimicrobiales; family Oceanimicrobiaceae; genus Oceanimicrobium. Next base: position 16,341 of record SMXC01000010.1, on the reverse strand, counting down.
CTGAAATAGACTGCATTAATTTTAGCAATCTTTTACGCCCGTAAAACTTTTTGTTTCCATTTCTGTTTTCTATGACGCCGTCCGTGTACATCACTAAAATATCACCAGCTTCAAACTTTATAGTTTTCTCTATAGTTTTCTGTTGCTCTGTTTCAGTTTCAAAAATCCCAAGAGCAAAAGTTGTTGCACTCAGTTCCTCAATTGAATTATTTCTCCTCACTAAAATCGGCGGAGGATGACCCGCGTTTATATATTCCAAAATACCCGATTCAAGGTCCAATATTCCAAAGAATAAAGTTAGGAAGATGGAATCTGCTGTACTTTTGATCAAAAGCCGGTTCAACTTGCGAATAATTTCAGACGGTAATGTCGAATACTCAAGGTGCGAACAGATGGCGGCCTGTACGGTGGATGCTAAAAGGGCCGCGGGCAAACCTTTGCCACAGATATCGCCAATAGCAATGGCAACCTTAGATCCGGAAATGGCAACAATATCAAAATAATCGCCACCAACCGTTTCACACGGAGCAACAAAAGTAGCAACTTGTAGCGTTTCAAATTTTTGATTGGCGTTTGAGAAGAGTTTTTGCTGTATCTTTCTCGCTGCTAAGAGCTGCTCGCTTATTCTTCTTTTTTCTTCTTTAGCTTCACTGACCAGCATTTCGTTTTCCATCGCAATGGAAATTTGATGTATCAGAACATTTAAAAGTTCTTGTTTCCTTTTCGAAATCGGCTTGCTTTTTTCTTCACTGCAAAAATAACACACGCCTAAAAGACCCTCATGTATCACTTCGCTATTTTGAAATTCTCCACCCTTGCCCGCGATCAAAGGAACCGCGATACGCTGCCAACCGGATCCATCTACCGATTTACTATCGGAGCTATTAAAAGTTATTTTCATATCTCGCAGTTTAATCGCCTCATCGATGATCAGCTTGTCTGTTTGCGACAGTTGATTCTCCGAAACTAATTCCCTTTTTGTGTTCTTTCCGAATTTAAACTTCGGCCTGATTGTTTGATTACATTCAAAAAGAAACCCTTTTTCAGCATGAATTAAGGAAAGCACCAAATCAAACATTGTGTGCAAGACAGCGTCCGTGGTAATTTCCGTTCTGCGATTCCGGGAAAATTTAAAAAACTCCTCTTGCACGAACTCTTCAGTTCTTAATTTGCCCGGGACGCTTCTCCCGGTTTGATCATAAAAGTTCAGTAAAACATTGCCGACCTGAATGCAATCCAGATCGTGCAACTCTTGATGCTTGAAATGTGAATTGTTGAGCAAGGAACCGTTTTTACTCCCGCTATCTACTATGAAAAATAAGCCATTTTCAAATTTGATTTCGGCATGGCAACGAGAAACCGAAGGGTCGGCAATGACGATCTCGTTCTCATCCCCGCGGCCCAATTTGTAATTCTGAGGGAACAAAAAATGGGTCTGATGACGGCCGGAATCAAGGGTGATTCTCAATTTTGCGAGATATAATTTTGCTTGACAGTTTTGGCAGGTTGAATTTATGGCAGGGTTTTCATGGCCGCATTCTTTACAGAGCATCTCTGGCTGCTTCCCCATGAAATTTCTCAAACGCCTCAAAGAACTCTTTTGCAGTCGCGAATCTCTTTTTGGGATCTTTTGTCAGGGCCCGTTCGATAATTGAATCTATGAATTCAGGTAAGTCACCATTTTCCATTGAAGGCGGGCTTGGAATCTTGTGGATGATTTTATAAACCAGGGATGGAATGCTGTCTCCATCGAAAGGCCGGACGCCGGTCAGTATTTCATATAAAACCACGCCTGCTGAAAAAACATCTGATCTACCGTCCAGATGACGGCCCTCGATCTGTTCAGGAGACATGTAAAATGGCGTCCCTAAAACATTACCGGTCAGAGTAAGCGTTCCTAATTGCGGCAGCTTGGCAATCCCGAAATCCGCCACCTTGACATGATCATTTTTGGTTATGAGAATATTTGACGGTTTGATATCACGATGAACGATGCCTTTTTGATGTGCATAATCTAATGCATCACAAATTTGACCGAAAATGTTAAACGCTGAATTTAACGTTATTTTTCGTTGTCTTTCAAGGCGAGCCCGCAAATCTTCACCGTCCAAATATTCCATGACGATATAGCAAAAACCGTGCTCTTCGTCGACGTCATAAACTGTAATAATGTTAGGATGATTGAGCCTTCCGGCCGCCTTCGCCTCGCGGTAGAGACGTTTTTTAAGATTATTAAATTCGGGTGAGCTACCGCCAAAATCAAAAGCCACCTGTTTAATGACTACGGTTCTGTCCAGTTTTGGATCCCAGGCCTTGTAAACCCGCCCCATTGTGCCCCGGGCAATTTCCTTTTCAATTATGTAGCGGCCGATTTTCTTAACTTTTTTAATACCACCCAAAATTGTTTTTGTCTCCAGCCAGGACAGCAGCCTGGAACCGGATTTTGACTTAGGCCCTGGTGTTTGCTCAAAATCATTTTCGTTTTTTGCAGGCCCTATTGTTTTGGCCGGACTAAATGATACCAATGTATCAGAAGCAAGCTCCTCCTGAAACAAGGCCTCGGTTTGCCTGGACAATTCTCGCTTTCGGGAAAATGCTCTAACAAATCCCGATTCCGAAATTGCTAAACTCTGATTGAGTGTCCCCTTGAGTGTGACGAACTTCAAATTGTTTTTTAATTTAATGAGCAGAACACTCAATATAAGAATACCTCCTACCACACCAATTGCCTCAGGGAGAGTAATGATTCTGGGAGGGGTAACATTTATCTCAGGAGGAACAGAAAATGCATCAGGGTTTGAAGCAGGTAAAGAATTAGGCAGGTTAATCGTTTCGTCTTCCGGAATGGTAGGCGAAGGTTCCAATTTAGCAGCGTCATTCCCAATGGACCCCGCCTTCACAGCATCGCTTCTGATAGGTTTTTCCAAATTTTCAGGATCAGGCTCCGTTTGGTTAAATTCATTAGCACTTTGCTGAATAAGCGTCGGTTGATTCCTTTCTTTAGAAGACACATTCGCACTCCTAGTCAAACTATCCGGCGGAAACTTTTCAGCATCTTCTGGTGTGACGAGTGAATCATTTTCCTGGAAAATGAGTTCAGCCCTTGCCTCTTCCAATTTTAAGGCCGTCTGCTTAAATTCCGGATCGATTCCTTGAAAAATCTCAAATGCCATTGACCATTCCCGGCTGGCTAAAGCAGTCAGACCAATTTGGTAATCACGTCCCTGCTTTAAGCTGTTGAACTGAACGGCAATAAGTCCATCGTTGGGATAGAGAGAATTCGCCGTTGTCAAAATCGCATACGCGGCATCGGTATCCTTTTTTCTAACAGCCGCTTCCGCCCGGGCCAGCCAGGATTCCGGGCTGTTCCTTCCTCTGGCGATTTCAAGATCGACCTGCGTATCCTCCATCTTTGGGTCGATATTAAGTGCTTGTTCATAAGCGTAAATTGCCTTTGCATACTCTTCAGTTTGCGAATATAAATCGCCGAGTTTTTTCCAGGCAAATTCTTGACTCGGTTTTAGCAAAATCGATTTTTCTAAAGTCCAAATCCCGGCAGGAAAATCGCCCAAATTAAAATGAATCGAACCCAAGACAGTTAAAGCGGGCGCATATTTCTCGTCGATTGTTAAGGCTTGTTCAACACTTTCTAACGCCAGTTGGTAGTGCGCATTGTCATTCAAATCTCCGGCCAAAAAAGTATGAGCATTACGGAGATAGGGTCTGACCGCATTGTATAAGGCGGAATCTAAATGCAGAGTTTGAGTTAACTGAACAATCGCCTGTTCGTAGGCGCCTTTCTGATAATAAGATTTCCCTAATTCAAAAACCGCTTCTTTGAAAACAGGCTTGAGTTGAACAGCCCTTTTTAAATATTTAATCTTTTCAGACAGGCTCTCCGCCTGAATCCCCTTTTTGTAAAACTTGTTGACTTGCTCATCAATTTCCTGGGGAAAGCCGTTTAACTCTAAAATAAAAAGTTGAACAAAGACCGTAATAATCAGAGGTAAGCGTTTCTGAAAATATTCGGGCTTTGGCAAACGTCGAATTTGAGACATTTAAATCCTGACCTAAATCAAAAGATGAATTTATGAGATAATTTCAAAGTGAGGATCAATGGAAGCATTTTAAAGAATTAACCAAAGATATAAAATTGCCGTCAAAATGGTAGAGAAATTTCCTTTAAGAAGCATAAAACTTACCATTTTTAGGCTTAGAATCAAGCAATTTTCAGAATGTTGCGAATACTTTACAATTGGAAAATTTTGCTTGATAAATTGCATCAATTTTTATAACTTCCGAATCTAAAGTCGTTTAGTCTGGATTATTCATAAATTTTCACCGCAGAGGCCATTAGACGCCTAAGAATATATAAGATATACGAAGTTTTGTTTTCAAACAAAGTATACTGAAATAGCTGAAAAAAATGAAATCAATTTTTTACTTTTTTGAATACTTTGTCTCTCTGCGGTTTATGAATAATTCAGGATTAGATAGCATTTAGAACTTACGGCAATTCAGCCACTTTTGCAGAATTAAACCAGGAGTAAAACAATGTACGACCCAACTATGGTTCAGCCAATGCGAGAAGAACTCATCAGCATCGGTTTTAAAGAATTGAAAACCGCCGCCGAAGTAGACGATGCCATGCAAACCGCAAAAGGTACTTCATTTTTATTTGTTAATTCAGTGTGCGGATGTGCAGCCGGTCAGGCCCGCCCGGGGATTGCCCTGGCGCTGACAAGTGATATTAAGCCGGATAACTTATTTACGGTGTTTGCCGGTCAGGATGCTGAAGCTACGGCACAGGCTCGCAGCTATATTTTAGGCATTCCGCCTTCTTCTCCCGCTATGGCATTGTTTAAAGATGGCGAGCTGGTCACCATGATCGAGCGGCACCAGATCGAAAATAATAGTGCCGAGCAGGTGGCAGGTCGGTTGATGGAAGCGTTTAAGGCGCATTGCTCGAATAATTAGATTTCAGAAAATAGCAGTGAAACAAGAAAGGAAACCCAAAGAGTTTCCTTTCTTGTTGTATCTAGATTACACCACCTTCAACTGCTACCTTCCAAACGGATTATCAAACCGGGCAACAACCTCTTTGGGAGGCGGAGAAGTTACCAGCGAGACAAACACAATTATAATTGATTCCAGGATCAAACACCAGAAAACGGGGAAGGTTCCCGAGGTGGGAAGATTGAGTCCCAGGTAATAAACCGCTAACAAACAATGCGCGATAACGCTTCCAATCAAAACACCGGGCGCAGTGGATCGTTTCCAGAAAAGGCCAAAAGCCATCACCGGTACAATTAAAGTGTAGCCGCTGAAGGCATAAACCGAGATATCAAAAATACCGGCGGGGCGAAAAAGTGAACCCACAAAAGCCGCCAGCGCCAACATGATCACGACTAAAGTAACAAGGTAAAGGGTGAAAACTGTGAGGAGAACGAGAGAGCTCATCCGGCCTTGCCCCACCAACTTCGCATCACGAGCCAGAGTACACCCGTTGCAGCTGCGACCCAAAGGGCGCGATAAACAAGGTCAAAGGGGACTCTTCCGAAGACCATGGTGAAATCAGGTCCCCAGTTTCACCAGTTGTTGTGAAGAATCACTAAAACAAGAATCCAAAAAATTGCCAAGCCACGAAATGTACGCATTATTTACTCTCAGTACAACTCCGGTAAAACACCAACACCAAAACTACAAATACCGAAAATGCCACAAACGGAGCGGCGGCGCCTGCCCAATCAAACCCCAATCCTTTCGGCACGCTGCCTTGAGTAAAAGCAACCGCAGCGATGCCGATCCCCAAAAGACCTTCGCCGCCTACCAGGCCGGAACCAAGCAAGACCCCTTTTTCGCGTCGCGAGGAAGCTGCCTCTGGAGAGGAGGCTTTTTTCTCCAGAAACATTCTTAATAAACCACCTAGAAACAGGGGTGTGAACGTACTCAGAGGCAGATAAACTCCTACAGCAAAAGGGAGGCTCGGTATTCGGAACAGCTCACAAGCGAGAGCAATGACAACGCCAATGCCAACTAAAATCCATGGCAGGGAATTTTGCAATACACCGTCAATGACAACTTGCATGAGTTTTGCCTGGGGTGCGGGTAGCTCTGGCGTGCCAAAGCCGTAGGCTTTATCAAGCAGCATGACCGCTAAACAGACAAATGTTGCCGAAGTTAAAACACCGACCAATTCCCCAATCTGCTGTCTGCGCGGCGTCGCTCCTAACAAAAATCCGGTTTTCAGATCTTGCGAGGTATCTCCGGCAATTGAGGCCGCGATTGCAACCACACAACCGATGGTCAAAGCAGCTACTTTGCCGATATCGTCGGTCCATCCCAAAAGAAGAAAAATAGATGAAGTCGCCAGCAATGAAGCAATGGTCATGCCGCTGGTTGGATTTGAGGTCACGCCCACGAGCCCAACAATCCGGGATGAAACCGTGACAAAGAAAAATGCAAAGATGGCCACCAGAATTGCGCCAACCAGACGAACGGCAAATGAATCAAGGTTGCCAAAAACATGCGGTACGATTGCCATGGCAGCCACGATGATCGCCGCGCCAATGCCGACAACGGAGAGCGGTAAATCCTGCGCCGTTCTTGGTATCTGCACCCCGCTGTTTTCAAGGCGTGCTTTCAGCTGCTGTGCCCCGATACGAAAGCTCTCTATCATGGTCGGGATACTTTTGATCAGCGTAATGATGCCGCCGGCTGCAACCGCCCCTGCTCCAATGTAGCGAATATAGCTGGTCCAGATTAATCCTGGACTCATATCAGGGATTAACATTGAGGTCTCCGGATAAAGCGGTATCAGTCGGCCTTCACCCCAGTAAGCGATTACCGGAATAATCACCAACCAGGAAAGCAAACCGCCGCCAACCATAATTGCCGCGATCCGCGGACCCAGAATATACCCGACCCCGAAAAGCGCGGCAGAAATATCGAAGCCAATCTGACCTTTTTTTAGAAAAGGCACATCAAAATGAACGTCATCACGGATAACCCGAATCCAGCTTGTCAGGGTTTTTAAAAGCATGCCAAGCCCGAGGCCGATGAAGACGTTCTTAGCCCGGCCGCCGCCGCTTTGACTGGCAACCAGCACCTCTGCGCAAGCTGTGCCTTCCGGATAAGGAAGATGCCCGTGTTCTTTTTGAATTAAGAATCGTCGCAGAGGAATCATAAAAAGAACGCCCAGAAGCCCGCCGAACATAGCCAGCATAGTCATTTGCACCAGAGTCGGATCCAGTCCCCAGAGGAACAAAGCCGGCAAAGTAAAAATGACGCCGCTGGCCACCGAACTCGATGCCGACCCGATAGTTTGGGACATATTGGCTTCGAGAATGTTGCTCTTGCTGCCCATCGCTTGCAAAGCTTTGAACGCAGCGACCGTCATCACCGCGACCGGAATAGAGGTAGAAATGGTAAGTCCGGAACGCAAACCCAAATATGCGTTAGCGGCGCCAAAAAGAATGCCGAAGAAAATGCCAGCCACAACAGATTTTAAAGTAAACTCCAGGGGACTCTCCGACGCAGGAATAAAGGGTTCGAACTCCTCACCTTCAGGGATCGGTTCATAAGCTTTTTTGCTTAATCCGTCTTTCATGGGCGTGCTCTTTCAGTTTGTGGGGAAATGTTAAGGATTGTTTAGAAATGATAACCCATTTAGCTTAAAAAAGCAAGGAATTTTTGGAAACACAAGTAATTGTTTCAGGCAAAATTTGGTTTATGTAAGCCACGAGTGTTTACACTTAAACCCGTAAAATGACTGATTTTAGAGCATGCATGGTAGTTTATCGTATACTTTTATCTATCTACTACAATTAAACTTCCAACTGCCTTTTAAGACGATTCGTCTTCAATATACTGTTTATAAAAACTTTATGTTTTCATTAGAATTGTACGATAATTTAACACATCAGGACAGAAGAATGGTTCACATTTTGCAATTAGCAAAACCAACTTTGGAGGATAAATCGTTGGATTATCAAGAAAGGAGAAATCGCCATGCTTAACCAACATTTCAATTCTCGCGAAAATTCAGCACAGCACGAATGCAAATCCCACCGTGAAGGTGACTGGCTCATTATTCGTTGCGCCACTTGTAAAGATTATGAACGAAGGTATAATTGGCGTACAGGTGAAATAAAATCAGGTCAGATAAGTTACAATATTTATCAAAATAGTTATTAGAGAATTAGCCGACCAAGGCTCGATGCCTTTCACTTTATAGCATTACTTCTGAATTCATAACATTTTTTTTAGAAAAGGCTAACGGACGCGAAGCGAATGACAACCCGTCATTAAGTCATTAGCCATTTTAAATTCGGCGTCATTTTAGACAACAGAACAAAGGTCACCTAAGGTAATGACAGCGAAGCGTTAATGACTGTTGATAACAATACCATGGTTTGGATAGGGAGAAGGAAGATCAATTAACATTTGCATCTTCGCGCACCGGGAATTATTAGGAGATAAACATGCAAATCAAATCAGGTACCGTTGGCTATGTTAAGCTCAACGCCAAATGGTTCAAATGTATCGTCTTAGGTCAGGTGGGCGTAACTTTGGGGATTCGGGTTGCACCCCAGTTATATGGACGATCGGTTCACATCGAACAATTCATTTCCGAGAATAAATTTAATTCCCTGGGCTACACCAGCTGCCACAAATTCTCCTGGCGGCATAGAATCTGGAACGCGATTGAATGCAAGATTGAGTACTTCAAATACAAGCTAAGCCGGAAAGACCGAAAAAAGCTTGAACTGGGTGGAATTGTTTTTGCGGGAACCATTGGATGGGCTAAAATTTACTCAAGCGGTCTCATCTTCTTTAGAAAAAGATGGCGGCGTTGTCTGGTTCTGAAGCATAAGAACAGCAAACTGACACTTTGCTGCTCTCCGAATTTATCGATTGTGAGTGTCTATCACGAAGATTTCTTAGCAGTTGAGGTAGAAAACAAGATGCGGGTAAAAAAATATGAACATTATTGGTAGGGTTGGTGCAGTCAAGGATACTCTTGCATTTGAAGGTTGCCCTGCATTTGGCGCAGCCGGATGACCTATACGAAAAAATCGTCAGATGGTTCTGAATTTCCAATCATAACTTTGAAATTAGACAGATTGTTTTTCAACCTCATTTAAGTCCGCATCATTAAAATCTCCACGGCAAAATTGATCCGAGAAAGGGGAACTTACCGGATACTTTAGATGGTTCTTACTTAAAAGAAAAGACGTCATTAATTCCTGTACTCTTCAGGCTCTTAACCGTCACTGAAAAGATATCCATCTTGTTTAACGGTTTAAACAGATAGGTATAGGCGCCCTTTTCAATTGCTTCACGAACCAAGTTCCCATCACTGTAGGAGGAGATCATAACGATTCGCGTTGCGGATTGTATTGTTTTCCATTTGACTAAAGTTTCAATCCCGCCAAACCCCGGCATGTTTATATCCAAAAACGCGAGGTCAATTTTATGGTTTTCCGCTTCTTCGATTGCCCGTGCGCCGTTTGGAACCAAATAAAGCTGATAGCGCGGATCTCTGATTATTGCGCGGAAATAACCCAAAATATCCGGATCATCATCTGCGACTAAAATATGAATTTTGCCATTTGAATCCATCGTCGAACCTCTTACTTAAAATTTTCACGCATCTTTTTTCTTAACTCAAAATCTTCCTGAAAATGCTTTGTTTCGATTTCATCCTCTAAGATTATCGGAGTTATAAAAACAATCAGCTCAGTTTTGACTTTAGTAGATTTTGTGCTTTTAAATAGCCTCCCCAATAAAGGTATATCTCCTAAAATCGGAACTTTTTTCACATTCTTAATCAAAGCATCACGAATTAACCCGCCAATTACTATTGTTTGCCCGCTCTTTATTTTCACTTTTGTCGAGGCTTTTCTGGTTGAAATAATTGGCGTCCCGTCAGGAGTAAAGCCATTTTAAAAATCCGCCTTTGGCGCGACTGCCAGTAAAATATATTCGGAATCGACGATATGGGGCTTAACTACAAGCTGTACCGTCGCATCTTTAAACTCAAACGAAGTGACACCAAACTGGTTTAACTTCTTATATGGAATTTGATCGCCCACTTCAATGACTGCTTCCTGATTGTCCAGGGTAATGATTCTTGGCCGGGATAGAAGATTCACATTATTATTTTCATTCAATGCATGAAGCACAGCTTGGATATCGGTATTTAAAATACCAATTCCCAACCCGGAACCGGATGGAAATGGAAACGGAGTTGAAGTCTCCGAACTTTCAGAGGTTTCGATGTGCGTAGCCGGAATAGCCCTCAGGCCAAAATTGGTTCCTATTTTTGCCTGGCCATTGGCATGTTTCCAAAGCCACTCAACGCCAAGTTCTTTATCATCTGTGGAGGACACTTCCACGATTTCAGCCTGGATATAAACTTGCTTGGTTGGTCGGTCAAGTTCCTCAATCAACTTTTCCATTCGCAGAATGGTCTCTGGAGTTCCTTTGATAATGAGGGTATTGGTTCTTTTGTCTGCTACCGTCGCGGCACTATCAGTCACAATAACTTTGTTCAAAATCTTTACCATTTCTTCAGCGTCAGCATACTTGCAAACAACATTCTTGATTAAGGTGCGGTTTCCTATTTTTTCGGGTGTATCCACGAAAAACACATTGCCTGCCATTTCTTTATATGCCAAATTATTCGTCTGTAGAATTACACTCCAGGCTTCCATAGGTGTAATATTCTGAAAATTCATATTGAGCATACGATCCCGAATTTCTGCACTCAACAAAAGATTCTTGCCAAGACGGTTACAAAGCATCTGAAGGGTATTCTTCAAGGAAACGCCCTTCAAGTTCAGGTTAATATGACTGCGCTTTCCACTTTTATCCTCCACGTACGCTTTGGTTCCGGTTACAGCGGCAGTCGAGCCAACCATAATTTGGAGAAAAAACATACAAACAACAAATTTAATTCTCAATCATTCACCTATTGTCATAAACAGTTATTTAACATTTTCATCGCCGGGCAGGTGCAAAACAATTTTCCCCTTAGGAGAAAACAGGAAAACTTTATTTTTTAAAATTCGTTTTACTCGAAACCGGCCCAACTTCTTTCCAACCTGAACGACTTCTCCATTGATCACAGCTGACGGGAATTCATTGTCCATAAAATACCGCTTAATTCTAAATCATTTTGGTTTGAAAATTTTTCCGGCAATGACAGAGAGTTTGTACTTGAGTATGCATCCGGCCTCACAAACGGATCCCTCTGTATTACTGGCACCCGTGCTGACTTTCTATATTTCAAATTATGGTTTGTCTGCGGCAGTTCTTTGAATTCCTGAAACAATCTAAAATAAGTGTTATCAATTCCAAAATCAGTATTCTCTGGTTGACCCGCTGAAAGAGCTGGGTCCAATAACCGAATTCCAAACACCATGAGGAATATCAACCCAACAGTTAGAAATAGTAATTTTTTGATATTTACATTTGCCATTATTTGTTCTTAATAAGTAATAGAAATTCCATCTCACCATTCAAAATATTCTGAGAAGAATTCTTGTTATGGATTCTAAAATTCTTGACAAATAAAAGCTCATCCCATTTTTCTAATTGGTTTAAATAAGAGAAAAGCTCTATGATGGTTCCAGTAAAATTCACATCAATTGCAATAAGGTTTGGATTCTTTTTCTGACGCTTGATATTGGTTCTAACGGTTAATCCGGCAGTCAAGGGGGGGTCCGCACCACGCTCAAGTTTGGAAATAAAAACCGGGATTTGTGCATTGGTCAGGTGAGTCGATCAAAGGAACGCCACTCTGCAAGAGAATTTTTAGCGTCCGGAAAAATTTTGAAAGCGAAGCTTTCAGGGTCAAATCGCCGAGAACCGGTATTCTTAGTTTCAATTTATCAAGAAAGAGTACGCCAGCGTCGGTCCGTTTAAAACGTTTATAACAAATAGAAAACGCTACGATTCCGAGAATCTCATAAACCAGGTTATGAAGTACAAATCGACTGAAGTCCAGGAGGAGTTGGGTTGGTGCCGGAAGTTCGCTACCTAAAGTGTTAAATGTCTCTTCAAAGTTTGGCACGAGGAAAAAAAGAATGCCCACCAATAGCACCATAAAGAAAATAAACACAAACTTTGGGTAGACAATTGCGGCTTTCAGTTTTTTGTCTAATTTGTCCTGTTCTTGCAAGTAATGAGAAACAAGTTTCAATATTTGTGGAAGCTGCCCGCCAACCTCGGCAGCCCGAACCATAGAAATAAACAGCTGTGGAAATATTTTTGGGAATTTGGAAAACGATTTAGCTAGGGTTTTACCGGTATTGATATCCTCTTGAATCTGCTCGATAGCTTTTCGAAACTGTGCGTCTTCCGTTTGTTCAGAAAGTATGGACAAAGAGGAAAGTATTGGGACACCGGAATCTAAAAGCACCGCCAATTGATTCGCAAAAAGATAAACTTCTTCACGTTTAACCGGCTTGGGTGAAAATAATTTAGAGTTTGTTTTTAGAAGGGCGCTAAAGCCTCTGTTTTTATTTAACTGACCTGCATCTTTAACCCTCGGTCCTGAAAAAATGGACTTCGAATTTTCCTTGACGAGGTTCAACCGCCCGCCTAGTTGAACAACAATATTAGAATTTTTAAGCTTAACATCCATGCTTCAAGTATGAGGGAGTGAGGTTAAAGAAAGTCTGTTGCCAGTGGTATTATTTCATCTATTGTTGTAATGCCAGCGATCACCTTTTTCAACCCGTTCTTGAAAAGAGTTTCCATGCCACAATTTTCAGCCTTTTCTTTAATCATATCATTGGTCGCACCATCCCATATCATACTGCGAATTGTATTATCGAGACTAAAAAACTCAAATACGGCAACCCGCCCCCAATAGCCGGTATCGCCACAGTGCAAACACCCCTTACCGCGCCAAAACTCATAATTCGTATAATAATCGGGATCCTCAACAAATCCCTTTAAAATCGCTGGATTAATCTTGTAACTTTCAGAGCAGTGAAAACAGATACGCCGGACAAGTCTTTGAGCCAACACAAGACGAAGGGAACCGCAAATTAAATAGCGGTCGATTCCCATATCAATTAGCCGCATTATGGTTCGGACGCTGTCATTTGTATGCAAAGTACTAAAAACCAGATGACCGGTGAGAGACGCCCGCATGGCGATTTGAGCAGTTTCCAAATCCCGAATTTCGCCCACCATAATAATATCCGGATCTTGCCGGAGTATAGCTCTTAACCCGACAGAAAAAGTAAAGTCGATCTCCGGTTTCGCCTGTACCTGGTTAATTCCTTTCAACTGGTATTCGATCGGGTCTTCAATTGTGATAATGTTTTTGTCTCGCACATTCACATAGTTAAGCGCTGAATAAAGCGACGTCGTTTTACCGCTACCCGTCGGACCGGTCACCAGAATCAAGCCATTCGGCCGTTTCAAGTCCCTTTTAAATTTCTCCTGTAAATCAGGTTCTAAGCCGAGATCGGCGATATTCAGGGAGTGCAGGTCTTTATCCAAAATACGTAAGACCACTTTTTCTCCGAATATGGCCGGTAATGTAGAAACACGAAGATCGATATCGCGGCCAAATATTTTAATTTTGCATCGGCCATCCTGTGGGAGTCTTCGCTCAGCGATATCGAGTGAGCTCAAAATTTTAATTCGGGCGATAATCCCGGGTTGAAATTGCTTCGGAGCGGTGGCGACATCGCGCAACACACCGTCAATTCTAAAGCGAACCGTCAAACTCTTTTCTTGCGGCTCGATATGAATGTCGCTGGCTCTTTCCTGGATCGCATTGGCCAAAATCTTATTTACATATTTAATCGCCGGGGCATCATCGGACTCCTCTTCCAGAACGTCGATATTTAAGACATTAGCATTAAGCCCATCTTGTTCGTGGTTCTCCTCCAAACTTTCGTCATAATCGGGGATGTAATTCTGTAAATAGAGTTTCCCCAGCCACTCGTCGATTTGGTCTTCCGGTGTGAAGTGTAGTTTCAGGCGGGAATGGGTAGCCGCTCGAATGGCCTCTTCAGCAAATATATCGAAGGGATTTGCCATCGTTAACAAAACGGTATCTTTCTCTCTCGAGAAGGGAATTACTTTATACTTGATTGCAATTTCATGAGGTATGGTACTTAAAATCTCAGGGGCAATCGCGCCAACCTGTGATAAGTCAATATGTTCAAGCCCTTCTTGTTCAACCAGGGTGGCTATAACATCGGTTTGTGGGTTTTCGTTTTCCACTATTTAATTTTTGATTTACCTGCTTCATCGTTTTTTGGTTATCAAATTCTATCGGAACTCACCAGGCAAACCTTTATATGATATGCTAACAGACTTCAGAGAAGGAATAGCTCCATCAGGTAACATAAAACTTAAATGTTAAAGGCAAGCGTGGAAGAGGCGATAAAGTGATATAACATCGAAAGTAGATTTTGAGAATAACACATGGAAGTCTTCGTAGCCAGACAACCCATTTTTGATAGAAAACAAAAAGTATTTGCTTACGAGCTTCTGTTTCGCTCCGGGTTCGAGCAGAACTTTTTTGATAACTCGGATGGCGATGCCAGTTCAAAGCAGGTTCTTACCAACAGTTTTCTTTCTATCGGCATGGATACAATGACCAACGGGAAAAAAGCTTTTGTGAATTTTACCAGGAAACTACTGCTTGATCAGGTTGCTTCCATTTTTCCCAAGGATTTAATGGTTGTTGAGATTTTGGAAGATATTGAACCTGACGATGAAATGGTAAGCGCATGCAAAAAACTGAAGGACCTGGGTTATTTATTAGTTTTAGACGATTTCGTCTTTGCGCCTGGTTATGAAAATTTAATTAACCTGGTGGATATCATCAAGGTCGATTTTATCCAAACCCAGGGAACGGAAAGAGGGACTGTCATTCACGACGTCGGAGCTTCACGCATTGAATATCTCGCCGAAAAAGTAGAAACCCAGGAAGATTTTGAACAAGCGGTGGATTTGGGTTACTCTTATTTTCAGGGATACTATTTCAGTAAACCACAAATCATTGCCGGTCATGATGTGCCGGCCCACAAACTGAATTATCTGCAAATTCTCAATGAGATTAACCAACCCGAAGTTGACTTCGACGAACTGGAAAAGGTCTTTAAGCAGGATTTATCGCTTTCTTATAAACTGCTGAACTATATGAATTCGGTTCATTTCGGATTCAAAAACAAAATCCGTTCTATCAAACACGCCTTGTCTCTGCTTGGCATTGATGAATCCAAAAAATGGTTATCGCTTTTCGCCCTGCAGATTATCGGAAAAGACAAATCTGAGGAATTGCTGTCTATGTCCCTGATCCGGGCCAATAGTTGTGAAATGATAGCGCCGCTCATTGGTTGCAAGAATCGAGCTTCGGAGCTTTTCTTGATGGGGCTGTTCTCCATGATTGACGCCCTACTCGATCAACCCCTGGAGGGGATTCTTGCCAAACTGCCTTTAGCCGATGATATCAAAAAAGCTTTATTAGGTGAGAAAAATCAGATGCGGGAGGTATTTGAGTTGGTTGTTAATTATGAAAAAGGAGATTGGGTGAATTTTTCAGAATATGCAGCCAGACTTAGTGTAAAAGAAACGGAACTCATAGATATTTTTCAGATGGCCTTAGAAAAAGCGACGCAGAGTTTTCAGCTAATTTAGCGCCGCAAACATTTGTGTTATTGCTTTAGCAAATCTGTCTGGAGCTTCTTCATCCATTCCCAAAAACAAAACCGGTTCAATCAACTCCAGCTCCATTAGAATCAATTTTCTATCGATTTTAATCGCATCAACACGAGCATAAAGCGGGACTTTGTCGATTGCCTGCAGAATCGATTCTGCCTGGTTGACCAAATGTTGCCCGGGTACTTGCCGGAACGCTTTACCACCGAAATCATCCTGCACGCGAAAATCGGCTGCCTTCGGCTTTTTTACAACCGCATGACTAAAACGCCCGCCAAAAAATATGAACGACCCCTCTCCGCCGGTTCGAATCACCTTAAGAAATTGCTGAATCATAACTTCCGGAAATTCTGCGAGCATTTTTTCAAGTCTACTTTGATCGGATTCTGGATTATCAAATGAAGTCAGCCACGTTTGGTAGGCAGTCGCGGCAACCGTTGGTTTAATCACCGCTTGCTGCCAACCACAGTTTTTTAGAAGCTGCTTAAGATTTGTGCCAGAATTTCTTTGCAGAAAAACAGTGGGCACTATCCGAAATGCCTTTCCCCTTAAGGTCGAGCAGATAGCGCTTGTTAGAGTTCCAACGGATAATTCCGGTAGGATTTAAAAGAAGGATATCTCGTTTTTCCAGCAAGTCAACCCAAT
>SMXC01000226.1 GCA_004356825.1 Caldithrix sp. | reverse complement strand
TAATTCGGGAGCACATCTGTGCCGCCTGCGATAAAATCAAACTCGCCATCATTTTTCCGGGCGATGCTTAGCGCTTCATCCAAAGTTGCTGGCTGGTGGTATTGGAATTGTGGTAAAATCATAGGCTTAATGGGTGTCTTTCATTACCTTTTTCGTTGCAACGGACAGTATTCTGTCGATTACAGCGTCATCTTTAGGCAGGATATCCACTTCGGCGAGCCTCGGTATTAAAATCGCCCAATTGTGCTCCTTGGCAAAAATCTCTTTGAAAATCGGCAGCGAATCGTCAACTCGACCCGCATTGACCAGAGAGACCGCCTGCCAGAATTTCATTTCCAAATGCTCCGGGAAGAGTTCCTGTGCCGCGCCGTATTCTTTTAATGCGCCCTCAACGTCGTTATGTTCGATTGCCAAATCACCTTTATTCATATGATCATAAGCCCGGTGTAACTTCACTAGGCGTTTGAGTTCCTTGATGGGCGTGGGATGGTCTTCGATACGCAGCTCCATCACCCTGTCTTCCCACGGCTTGCCGGTCGATTCGCCTTTCACAATCAAAATAGCCGCGGATTGTTTGCCACGAATGTCCCCACCTACGTTTTGTGCCGCCTCGAGGGCAGCCAGCATTTTATCGGCGAGGTCCCCCGCCGTTTTTTGGTAGGCGTCTCTCATCGCAGGCCAGACCTTTTTGTTAAGCATCAGGTTGGCTTGCACCGAAAAATTATCGCCAACGATATGTCCGGCGTCAGGAATGCATTTCTCTCCGGTATGGGCGGCAACATTTCCATTGGCATCGATCATGGCAACTTGCCGAATTTCAGGACTGGGATCCGCAACTTTGAGCGCTGCCAGGGCCTGGGTCGCGCTGCGTCCGGCGCGCATCAAGTCAAGACCTAATTTGCCATAGGTAACATCAACCAGTGACTGCGTCGCCACTGCGCCAACGCCAGCTTCGGCCCAGGTAACCAGCGATCCCACTGAAAACCAGTGAGATTGCACGGCCACGCCCATGTGTCCTGTTTCAGGATCTCGGGCGACGATTGAGTAGGTGTGGACCGGGCGGTAGACTTTTTTAGCGGTGATATTTGGTTGCTGGGCTCTTACTTGAGAAAAAATCATGAAGGTTAAAGCAAACAGCAGTATTACTTTGCACTTATTCATAATATTCGCTCCCTCCTCCAGTAGTATTTTTCGTTTTTGTTTATGCGAATGCTTTTGCACGTGGTGCCCCTGCCGTCATTTGCCGCTGCACCGCTCTCCACAGTTTATCCGGTGTAATTGGCAGGGAATACATTCGAACACCAACAGCATCATATATGGCATTTGCAACAGCTGGCAGAATTGGCAGCAAGGGTCCTTCCCCGGCTTCTTTTGCACCAAACGGTCCTTCCGGGTCGTTGCTCTCGACGATGATGACATCCACTTCCGGCATTTGCATTGGGGTTAAAGTACGGTAGTCGAGAAAATTGGGACCTTGAATCGCTCCCTTGAGATAGGGCATTTCCTCGCAAAGCACCTGTCCCAATCCCATGTGAATGCACCCTTCTATTTGTCCTTCAACGGCGAGCGGATTCAATGCTTTTCCGCAGTCGTGGGCGGCCCAGACTTTATTGACGCGAATTTCGCAGGTATCGGGATCGACACTGACCTGAGCCACGTAGGCCTGGAAACTGTAAGTTGGCGAAAGCCCGGCCCGCCAACCTTTGAATTTTCCCTGAGCGCCTATTGGCGGCGGCGACTGATAAATGCCTTTGGCGAGAAGCGCACCATTTTTTGCCAGGGCTTCGGTAAGCGCTTCATCAAAAGTTACGCTGATTTTGGGATCCGGTGCAAAAATAACCTTCTCATCTTTTAAAATAAAACCTTGCGCCGGCTGCCCGGTTATTTTCGCAGCGGCATTTGCGAGCTTTTCCCTGATTTTATCGGCAGCTTGAATGGCTGCATTTCCGGCCATGAAGGTAACCCGGCTTGAATAGGACCCCAAATCAATCGGGTCGGTGTCGGAATCTGCTGAAAAGATGCGGATGCGGTCAAGGTTTACACCCAATGGCTCGGCAACGCATTGAGCCAGCATGGTATCACTCCCCTGCCCTATTTCCGCTGCCATACAGTGAACCGTGATTCCGCCGTCCATATCAATTTTCAGGTGCACAGTCGACTGCGGCAGTTCATTAAAATAAATGCGGTGTGCGCTGCCGCTGATGTAAAAACCACAGGCGACGCCGATTCCCTCTCCATAAGACAGCTTGCCGTGTTTTTTATCCCATCCTGACCGTTGGCGGGCCCGCTCGATACATTCGCGCGTCCCGTTGCTGGTGATTCTAAAACCGTTAACCGTTTCAGTATTGGCTGGCAATAAATTCTGCAGGCGAAAATCACAGGGATCGGTGTTCGCTTCCTCGGCAAGCAGATCCATCACCACTTCAAAGGCGTAGCGGGAATTCGCGGCACCATGTCCGCGCATCGCCCCGCAGGGCGCTTTATTTGTATAAACTCTGCGGCCGGCATATTTGAAATTCGGAATTTTGTAAGGACCCATTGAAAGGACGCCGTTATAATAAGTCGTCACGACACCAAAACTTCCCCAGGCGCCGCCATCAATCGTGGCATCTAGATCCAAAGCGGTAAGCTTGCCCTTTTCGTCTGCAGCAATGGTAATGTGGGTTTTGGTGGGATGTCTGCCGTGATTGTTATAAAACACTTCTTCGCGATCAAAGAGAATTTTCACCGGACGACCGCATTTTCTGGAAAGCAGCGAGACGATCATTTCATGGGGAAACGGATCGCTTTTACCACCAAAGCCGCCGCCGACCATCGGTCGAATAACCCGGATCTTGTGCATCGGCATTTCCATCACTTCGGTCAACGCCCGGTGCAGATAGTGAGGCACTTGTTGTGCCGACCAAATGATCAGACGCTGGTCTGCATCGAAATGTGCGATGCTGGCGATCGGCTCGGTAAAGGCATGAGTCACACCGACAAAATCAAAATCTTTTGTGATGGCGTATTTTGAGCTCTTTATCGTACCTGGTACATCGCCAAAATGTTGTTCAACAGATTTATGGATGTTGGTTCCATTTTCTGTCTTATCCTGAATGGGCTCATCCGTTTTTTTCAGGCCGTCATCCAAACGCAAAACGGGATCGAGTTTTTCCCACACAATTTCAAGGAGCTGCAAGGCTGCAAGCGCGGTCTCTTCGTCAATGGCAGCTACCGCAGCTACACAATCACCGATATAAAGCGCCTTACCTGCCCTGCCGGGAGCGCCTGGCTTAGGCAGACTGATTTCGTCTTTTGAAATCGGTAAAACACCAAAGCGATTTTGCGCACCTGGTTCGTCTCCTGTAATCACCGCATAAACGCCGTCCAAGGCCTCGGCCTTTGAGACATCAATACTTTTGACTCTGGCGTGCGAATACGGACTGCGTAGAATCTTGCAGATCAGCATTCCCGGGAGTTTGATATCGTCGGTGTAAAAGCCTTCGCCGGTGGTTTTTTTGAGTGCGTCGACTAGCGGCACACGTTTTCCAATGATGTTAAAACTTTGCTTTGAGTTTTTCATGATGTGCTTCCTAAAAGGAGTTTTCTAATTGCTTCCTTTACCATTTTTCTGTAATTTTGCAACATTTTCAATGGCATCTACGATTTTAATATAACCGGTGCATCGACACATATTTCCGGATATCGCTTCCTCGATTTCCTCACGCTTCGGATCCGGATTTTCATCAAGCAAGGCTTTCGCGGTCATAATGAATCCTTGAGTGCAAAATCCGCACTGCGATCCGCCGGATTCGGCAAACGCCCGCTGCAAGGGATGCACAATTGGCGACTTCAACCCTTCGATGGTAACAATCTTTTTACCAATGCACTCCATCGCCATGGTCAGGCAAGACAGCCTTGCTCGGCCATCTATCAGGACATTACAGCAGCCGCAGGTGCCCATATCACAGCCGCGTTTAGTGCCGGTTAAATTCAGATTTTCCCGCACGACGTCGAGAAGTACATCGTATTCCCGGATTGCGGTCTCGTGGGTTGAGCCGTTGATGTTTAGTTTGATTATTTTACAAAGCATTTTGTTTGACCTTTTACTTCTTACGAAAAAGTTCTCGGGCAATGATCACTCTTTGAATCTGACTAGTGCCCTCATAAATCTGGAAAATTTTGGCGTCCCGCATCATTTTCTCAACCGGGTATTCTGCTGAGTAGCCATAGCCGCCAAATACTTGCACCGCATCTGTTGCTGTTTTCATAGCCATGTCCGCTGCAAAGGCTTTCGCAAAGGCCGCTTCAAGAGTATTAGGTTTACCTTGATCCGTTTTCCATGCTGATTTCCAAACCAGCAGGCGCGCTGCTTCAACATTAATAGCCATATCCGCAATCATAAAACTCACCGCTTGGTGTTTTGAAATCGGGACGCCGAAGGTTGTGCGTTCCGACGCATATTTAATAGACTCTTCCATGGCGCCTTGTGCTAAACCAACTGCGGCAGCCGCCACGACAGGCCGCGAATGATCAAAGGCAAACATGGCAATTTTCCAGCCCTCGCCTTCACTGCCTAAGCGATTGGTCTCGGGAACTTTGACGTCCTCAAAGGTAATCCCGCGCGTGTCTGAGGCTCGCTGTCCCAATTTTTCCTCATGTTTTCCGACCGTGACTCCAGGCGTATCAGCGGGCACTATAAAAGCCGTCATTCCTTTATAACCGGCTTCCTGATCCGTGTAAGTTAATACAAAAAACCACTTGGCCTGAGCGGCGTTGGTGATCCACATTTTCTGGCCGTTGATGACATAGTCGTTGCCAACTTTTTTGGCATTTGTCTTGATACCGGCAACATCAGAACCCGCGCCCGGTTCGGTTACCGCATAAGCTGAAAATGAAAATTCCTCAACCATCTGCCCCAGATATTTTTTCTTTTGTTCTTCGTTAGCAGCTACCAACAACGGTCCCTCGGCGAGCATATTTGACATCATCGAAGTGCCGATTCCGGTACAGCCAACCCCAAACTCTTCGGCAATTAAGCAATCATCAAGAACACCGAGACCCGCTCCGCCGTATTCCTCAGGGACCTGGACATTCATCAAGCCCAACTCCCAGGCTTTCTTAATCACCTCGGTTGGAAACTCCGCTTTCTTGTCGTATTCAGCGGCAACGGGTTTAATTTCTTTTTGGGTGAATTCCCGTGTCAGGTCCCTCAGTTGCTTTTGTTCATCGGAAAGGCTAAAATCGATCATGATTCATCCTTATTCATTTTTCAGGTTCCCATTTCCCGTTTTTATTTAGTCTCGGGATTAAACTCTCTCCAGCAACAACGTCATCCCCATGCCACCGCTCACACACAAAGTAGCTAAACCCAGCGAAGCATTCCGCTTTTGCATTTCATGAACCAAAGTCACAACGATTCGAGTACCGGTACAGCCAATTGGATGCCCTAAAGCTATTGCACCGCCATTAACATTGACCCGGTCAAGATCAAAATCCAATTCTCGATGACAGGCCAACACCTGCACTGCAAAAGCCTCGTTCAACTCAATTAAATCAATATCGTTAAGGGTCAGTTGGTTGCGCTCTAATAATTTTCTAATCGCTGAAACCGGCCCAATCCCCATCAGGGCAGGATCCACGCCGGCAACCGTATAATCGACGATCCTGGCCATGGGCTTGATGCTTAGCTCATTGCTTTTAGATTCCGACACCGCCAAAACCGCTGCTGCACCATCGGTAATTCCTGAGGCATTTCCCGCATGAACGGTTCCGTTTTCTCTGAACACGAGTTTGAGTTTAGCAAGATCTTCGAGAGTGGTCCGAGGTCGCGGATGCTCATCGCTTTCGATTAAATTAACTTGTCCCTTTCTGCCTGGAATTTCTGCAGCTACAATCTCTGCCTTGAGTCGGCCATTCTTCTGGGCAGTTTCAGCTCTTTGCTGCGACATCAAAGCGTACTCATCCGCTTCCTGACGGGTAATTTTATATTTTTTCGCCAGATTTTCGGCGGTAACTCCCATCATTTCTTCACAGAGTGGACAAAGAAACCCATCCCGATACATACCGTCAACCAGTTCAGCATGGCCGAGCTTGTATCCCCAGCGAGCACGGGGTAAAAAGTAAGGCGTGTTGCTCATGCTCTCAGTCCCGCCAGCCAATACGATCTCTGCATCACCCAGGGCAATTGCCTGATAAGCATTGACGATTGCTTTCATTCCCGAAGCGCAAGCTTTGTTG
Source organism: Caldithrix sp. (assembly GCA_004356825.1). Lineage (GTDB taxonomy): Bacteria > Zhuqueibacterota > Zhuqueibacteria > Oceanimicrobiales > Oceanimicrobiaceae > Oceanimicrobium. The sequence continues at coordinate 1,884 of SMXC01000226.1, read as the reverse complement.
ACGGTATAAGCCGGAACTAGGTCAGGACAGCCACTTTTGTAGGCAATCTGGCGTGCAGGGTTCGGACCTGTTCCCGCCTGTCGCGCATGGCCGAAAATCACTTCATCGATCTGACCGGGTTCAATTCCGGCTCTTTTGATGCATTCTTTGGCCGCGATTGTCCCCAATTCCGGAGCTGTCAACGAACTGAGTTGTCCTCCGAATTTACCGATGGGCGTTCGGACCGGCGCACACAGAAATATATTTTTATCTCGTTTGACCATGAATTCAAAATAATCGGGGAATCGAAGATCATTTGCCCTGAAATTTCGGCTTACGCTTCTCGCGAAAAGCCTTGATGCCTTCTTTATGATCTTCGGTTTTGATCAAAATACTTTGGGCTAAACTTTCGAGTGTTCGACCCGTTGCCATGTCAACATTCACACAATTCCATAAAATGCGTTTGACCAAACCCAGAGCAACAGGTGCGCGGGTTAATAGATGCTGAGCTAGCTTCAGAGCTTCATCTAACAATTTATCATGCGAGACAACTTTGTTTATCAGTCCGATTTTTTCTGCTTCACTTGCTGAAATCATTTCACCAATAAAAATAAGTTCTTTGGCTTTTCCATACCCTATAAGTTTTACAAGCCGTGAGCAGCCACCGGCGCCCGGAATGAGACCGATTAAGTTCTCTTTAAAACCGAGCCTCGCTTCTTCAGATGCAAGTCGAATATCGCAGGATAAAGTGATTTGCAGCCCTGCGCCTGTACACGGTCCGTTGATGGCCGCAATCACGGGTTTTTCGAGTATTTCCAAGGCATCGAAAAAGGCGGTAAACTCCTGAGTTTCCCGTCGAAATTCAGGTGTCTTCCAATCGTTATCTAAAAAATCGATATCGCCGCCTGCTGAAAAGGCACGACCGGCGCCGGTAAACACAACCACTTTAATTTGATCATTCCAAACCAACTCATTACTAAGCGCTGTGAACTCGGAACGCATTTCGGCGTTCATTGCATTGAGCTTTTCCGGGCGATTCAGGGTGACTAGGGCTATTCCGTCAGCGTCTATTTCGAATTTGATAGTTTTAAAGGAATCGGACATAGAAACCTTTTAAAAATCGATACCCCATTACCGATGCTTTCGTTCAAAGTGAGGCATCGGTGTTGAATCAACTCGTTGCAACGACAACCGATTTCGTTTCCATATAATAATCCAGCGCTTCTGAGCCGTGCTCTTTGCCGAGCCCGCTCTGCTTAAAGCCGCCAAAGGGCAACTGATCGAAAATGATTTGTGCTGAATTAATCCAGGTATATCCGGATTCAAAGCGTTCAGCAGCGAAGTGGGCACGGTTTATATCGCGGGTCCAAATAGAGGAGCCAAGGCCGTAAATGTGGTTGTTGGCTTTGGCGAGCGCTTCGTCTAAATCCCCAACCCTCATAATAGGCAAGGCAGGTCCAAAGACTTCTTCTTGAACAATTTTGGAGGATTCATCAATATCGGTCAGAAGAGTCGGCATGTAAAAATATCCCTTCTCGTATTCAGCGCCTTCAGGTCGCTTTCCGCCAACTAAGATACGTGCGCCTTTATCAACCGCGTCCTGAATCTGCATTTCAACTTCTTCCCGTTGAGACGTCGAATGCATAGGGCCGATCATGGCGCCTTCTGCCATGCCATCCTTTACTCTGAGTTTTTTTGCCTTTACAGTTAATTTTTCAATAAACTCATCTGCGATCTGCTCAAAAAGGTAGAGTCTCTTTACTGCCAGACAGGCCTGACCACAGTTAAAAAAGCGCCCCACCGAGGCCGCGCTAACCGCTTTGTCGATGTCACCGTCTTCACAGACAATCATCGGATCGCTGCCGCCCAACTCAAGCGTGACTCGCTTGATTTCTCTGGCCGCTG
>SMXC01000225.1 GCA_004356825.1 Caldithrix sp. | reverse complement strand
TTCAGTCCCCGCCCGCGCAACCGCGATGCATGGCGTCCACTCAGCAAACTGGTAATGGCATGCCGGGGCAGAAAGCTGAAGCCGCGAGCTTTGTGCTCAAGGCGCATTAGTTCGTCGAGCGAAACATAGACGCCAGTAGAAGTCGAAGAGTCCAAGGGTTTAAGAATCGAAGCGTTCATACCGACCCCTTTGATTGTTTGACTTCTTGAACTTTAGAGTCCGTCCGAAGGTGTTTGGCAAGTGATGCGGTGCCCGCTGAAATTTGCTTTCCTTTAGTTCGACGCTCTTCAGCAGTTTTTGGGTCGACATATTTCAAATCTTCAGCCGAATAATACATACTCCTGACCTCACCGCATGAACCCTTAGCAAGGTCAAGAAATCTTGCAAACTCAGTATCTGTCCTGCGTTCAAACCCTTCAGCAATATTATTCATAATTGATATTCCAGCTCGTTGAATTTGATCTCTGAAACCAAAATCACGCTCTCCAGGAGTTCTCGGCCCGAAATCAGAATAGACTTCCTTGACGAGTATCCTGGCCTGCTGCCAAATCCACAAATCCTCAAATCGTTTGGCAGGTTTCATTTGCACCTCCCTTCATCACTCACCCACATTAATCAAATAGACACTTACACTCTGTGACTTTTAAACTCTTTGACTCTATAACTTTGACACTTTTAAACCATTAGACTTTTTGACATTTTTAGGCGCCAGAAGAGGTCGAAGGGTCCCAGAGTCGAAGAGTTCATTCCGACCTCTTTGATTGTCTGACTTCTTTAATGTTTCAACTATTTTTCTTACACCTTTTGACTATTTGACTATTTGACCTCTTGAACCCTTTTCAAGCCACCGCTACAAGCTTCACAATTTCATCAATGATCTGGTCCGCCGTGATGCCCTCAGCATTGGCTTCATAACTGAGAATGATGCGGTGACGCAGGCAATCGTGCACGACAGAACGCACGTTATCGGGCGTGACGTGATCCTGCCGGTGAAGCCAGGCATGAGCGCGTGAACATTTGTCCAGGGCGATAGCGCCCCGGGGACTGGCGCCAAGCTGAATCCACCTGGCAAGCTGTTCGCTGAAGCGCGCCGGGTACCGGGTCGCCACAATGAGCTGGATGATATATTGCTCGATGTTCTCCGAAACATGAATCTCATGAATCTCTTTGCGTGCGTCAAAAATAGATTCCTGGGATATCGTCTCGAACTTTCCATTTTCTTCACTTTTCGACTCCTGGACTTTTGCACTCTTCGACTCTTTACCACTCGAATCCTCGTCCCCTTTAATCCTGGATCCTTGCTCTTCCGCACGCACCAATCGCACAACCTTGACTTCTGAAGCTTCGTCCGGATAGTCCATCAATACTTTCATGAGAAAACGATCCATCTGGGCTTCCGGCAGCGGGTAGGTCCCTTCCTGCTCGATGGGATTCTGAGTTGCCATTACCATGAACAATTCCGGCATTTTATGAGTCGTACCCGCTACGGTAATTTGACGTTCTTCCATCGCCTCCAGCATGGCCGCCTGCACCTTGGCCGGAGCACGATTGATCTCGTCGGCGAGAATGAGATTCCCGAAAATCGGACCGGGTTGAAATTTAAAGGTGCCTTTGCCGCCTTCGTCATAGTAGATTTCTGTACCGGTGACATCGGAAGGCAGCAAGTCGGGCGTGAACTGAATCCGGCTGAATTTCGACTCCATATATTTTGCCATGCTTTTAATGGCACGAGTTTTGGCAAGTCCGGGTAATCCTTCAAGCAGGAGATTGCCGTTGGCAAGTAGGACCAGCAGCAGCCGCTCCACAACGGTCTCCTGGCCGATAATGGATTCCGACATTCCGTCTTTGAGTTTTAATATTGCTTCGTGAGCTGTCATAGTGGATTACCTCGTTTCTTATGATTACTATCCCATGTTACAAGCCTTGTTGCCAGCCATCCGGAAATTTTGTTGTATTGTAGGCTTTTCTGGATAGCATTTTTTATTCTGACCTAAAAACACGTTTGTCATTCACAAATTAAGAGACTGTGCAACGCATACGAGTTAACACAAAGCATGACCTTTGTATTAGCTCAAACACTATTCACACAGTCTCTGGATTTGGGAACGATCTATTTTTTAGACAGGATATACCAGATTATGTGTATGCTTCTCTGTCGCTATTAAGCGCACTAATGGCAGCCATTGTTCATCCCGAAAATCCTGTCAAAAAACACTCTTCTCTGCGGCTGACTTACTTCTTTTTACCCTTCTTCTTATTTTTTTTCTTTTTCTTGCCCTTTTTCTTCTTTTTGTCTTTTGCCATGGTTTGCTCCTTGTTTAGGGTTACTTTTTAACCGAAACTACCGAACAGTAATACAATTGTTGAAGAAGCCAATAGGTGATACTTGTATTAAAAGCGTTCTTTTTATGTTGAAAATGATCTGATTGATCGCAATCGGCTTACCGACTTTGTCTTCGAAAGAAGTGGATCTCCGGCGCAAGCGCCCGCACGTATTAGTCGATTGCAAACGCCCGTTAGTTAAGCATATGCTTATCTCCTTTTCGGTAAAACTTCTTCCAAAGGATTACCGATGGAGCCGGATGGAAACTTAATATTCAAATAATTTGCGATCGTCGGCGCGATGTCAGCAGGTGAAACCCTCCGAGAAATCCTTTGCGCAGGAACACCGTTTCCGGCAAAAAATATCGGCACATAGGTATCGTAAACCCACGGCGATCCGTGGATCGCTGCAATGCCTTCAAGCCCCATCTTTTGCGCCTCGTCCGTCGAATGTAAAAACCAGTATTGCTCCTGAATCATGTGGATATTCCCGGATCGCGTGGGATGAAAGTTGCGACGAATCTGAATTTGCAAAGGAGAGTCGGTTATGCGCCCATCCAGTAAATCGCTGCGGGTCTGTGCGAAAGCGATCCCCGGGATCTTCATCACTTCCTCTGCGATAAAATGCTCCACTTCCTTTATGTCAAGCTTAGCTTCAGCAATAGCAGCCAAATTAAGATAGAGATAAGGATGACTGTGCGTAGCGATCAAATCATCCCGTCCAAAACGTTCCTTCAAGACCTCATTTAACGGGCCTTGTTCTCTAAAATAGGTAAAGTCAAACCGTCCGGACTCCAGGCCGAGGCTACTCATATATTCAGGCGCTTCCGGCGCGCCATGATCGGCTGATAAAACAATCAGGGTATTGCTCAAACCAACTTTTTTATCTACAAATTCAAAAAGCTCTGCCAAGACGCGATCAAGTCGTAAGACATTGTCCTCGCTCTCAAGACTGGAAGGGCCGAACATGTGGCCAATATAATCGGTAGATGAAAAACTGACCGCCATGAAATCAGTATAATCTCCCTGCCCAACCTTCTCATTTTCAATAAGGGTCTTGGCAAAATCAAGCGTAAGTTCATCACCAACAGGCGTTAATGAAAGAATAAGATAGAGGTATTTATTGTCTCCATATTGGTGGGGAAAAGTTCTGCCCAAAGGTGGCAGATTTGCCTCATAAGCGCGGTCATCCATTTTTCCCGCCAGGTAGGTTGAACGATCATGAAGCAACTCCCACGCTTTACCTCTATATTGATCCGCTGGTTTAGCTTCATTCCATTTCTGTACCCACTCCGGATATTCATCGTAATAATATGTACTCGTTACAAATTTTCCCGAACTTTTTGAATACCAAAATGCTTTACCCGCGTGGCCACCGGGAATAATTGCGCCGCGATCTTTGACCGATACGCTGAACACGCGCGATCGACCGGCATTGGCGACAACCAGCTCATCCCCAATCGTACTGGCCAGAAGATTGCGCGGCGAGACGCCCCTATGTGGTTTCGGAGTTTTGCCAATCAAATGATGACGATCATCTTCCGTGTTATAAACCAATTCTCCCGTTGATGGATCAATCCAATTATTGCCAACGAGTCCATGTCTTGCCGGGTCAGCACCGGTGAAGAGAGTGGCGTGACCAACCGCTGTTTCCGTGTTGGCATGCCTGTAGTGGGCGTTAGTATAATATGTGCCTTGTTCTAAAAGATATCGAAATCCTCCTTTGCCGAGACGATCCAAATATCTTGTTGGCAAATCTCCACGAAACTGATCTACCGTGATTTGCAGAACGAGTTTAGGGGTTGCGCTGGCGGTTCCTTGCGCCCATGACGTCCCTGACAGGACAAGTAAGAGGGTCGCTATTAAAATCGATAGTGTTAAAACACAGGGTCGTTTATTCACATCTTCCTCCTTGGTAAATAACCTTGCGAAGGTTCCAAACCTTCGCAAGGCTTACAGATTTCATTTTGCATTGAGAAAAAATCATGCAATGGCTCCAACAGTAATTACTTCGAACCTCCGCCTGTCTTCAGCTTTTCCATAACCTGGTCTAGGCTAAAGCTTGCCGCCTTCTGGCGAGGCGGGTAATCCCTGAACGTCGCCAAGAACTTTCCGACATAAGCCTGCGCCGGCACAAAAAGAAAAACGTGATCCATCAACCAGTCGTAATAGGTGTTGGATGTGAGCTGTGCCCGTTCATAAGGATCACGCCTCAAGTTGAACAGCAGCGGAACACGCAACTCGACAAACGGCTCGGCCCACGCCTGTAGAGTCGCGTACACTCGCTGCTCAAGGAAAACGATCTTCCAGTCGTGATAGCGCAACGCACTTAGATCACCATCGTCGGTGAAATAGAAGATTTCTTCTCGGGGGCCCTTCTCCTCCTTGCCAGTCAGGTAAGGCAAGAAGTTGTAGCCATCGAGATGCACTTTAAATGTTTTCTTGCCGGCCTTATGGCCTTTGAGGAGTTTGTCTTTGATCTTATCATCCCCGGCAATTGCGACGAATGTCGGTAACCAATCCATGTGGTGCATGATTTCATTGGAAACGGAGCCGGCCTTGATCTTACCGGGCCAGCGCACCATGGCGGGTACGCGCCAGCCGCCTTCCCAGTTGGTATTCTTTTCGCCGCGGAAGGGTGTGGCGGCAGCGTCGGGCCAGGTGTTGTAATGTGGACCGTTATCAGTTGAATAAAAGACAATTGTATTATCAGCGATACCCAGCTCATCGAGCTTGTCCAGAAACTCGCCTATGTGGCGGTCATGCTCTACCATGCCATCGCTGTATTCATCCTGGCCGGATATGCCGCGGAGCTCTTTTTTGACGTGGGTGCGAAAATGCATACGTGTGCCGCTCCACCAAATAAAGAATGGTTTTTTCGCTTTATGCTGCTTCTCGATAAAACCAAGCGCCGCAGCCACGGTCACGTCGTCGATGGTCTCCATACGCTTTTTGGTCAGCGGGCCGGTATCTTCAATGCGACCATCGGCATAAGAGTGAATAACGCCGCGGGGACCGAAGCGTTTACGGAAATTCGGAAACTCCTCGGGGTCCGGGTAATCCTCGAGCTCGGGCTCTTCTTCGGCGTTGAGATGGTAGAGATTGCCGAAGAATTCGTCAAAGCCGTGATTCGTAGGCAACATATGATCCTTGTCGCCAAGATGGTTCTTGCCAAATTGACCTGTTGCGTAGCCCATCGGTTTCAGGAGCTCGGCGATGGTGGGATCCGCCGGATGCATACCAATTTCCGCTCCCGGCAACCCGACCTTTGACAAGCCAGTGCGAAAAACGCTCTGTCCCATAATGAAAGACGACCGGCCGGCAGTGCAACTCTGCTCACCGTAATAATCCGTAAAAATCATGCCTTCCCTGGCGACTCTGTCGATGTTCGGCGTACGATAGCCCATCATGCCCATGGTGTAGGCGCTGATGTTCGATCGACCGATATCGTCACCCCAGATAACGAGGATGTTCGGTTTTTTCTGGGCAGCCGCCGGTTGCAGCATTAAGGCAACCAGAGCGAAAACCAACATCACCCAACTTAGTTTGATAGTTCTTTGCATCTTTCCCTCCTTTAGAGGTTAGTTAATTAATAGAATAACTGGATTTTCCAGGTCGTACTGCCTCACAGAGGAGGGCTTCTAGTCATGTGACTCAAAATCTATCTCCTTACATTGGTTATAGTAAGGTAATGAAATCAGTTGCCCGGCTTGATGCATCTGAAGCCAACATGCAATTCCCCCGTATCGGGCGGGGTTCGCAGCCTGGCGGAGACCCGGTAGCCGGAACAGTATGATTCACTGCAGAGAAAGGAGCCCCCTCTCTGCACACGTTTCTGCGCCCAGGGCTCGTCCGGCTCATAGCTGTACATCGGTCCGCGCGGGTTTTTCTCCCCCTCTGCATTAACCATGTTGTAGTACTCTGAGTGATACCAGTCTGCACACCACTCCCAGACGTTGCCGGCCATGTCATAAAGACCGTAGCTGTTGGGCGGGAATGACTTGACCGGGCTGGGACCTTTAAAGCCATCCTCAGCCGCATCGAAAATTGGGAAATTTCCCTGCCAGAAATTTGCTTTCTTTATGCCTCTTTCGATGTGTTCGTTGCCCCAGGGATAGATGTTGTTGGCAAGAGCACCGCGCGCGGCCCACTCCCATTCCGCCTCAGTCGGCAGTCTTTTGCCGGCCCAATTCGCATAGGCATTCGCATCGTACCAGGAGATGTGAACGGCGGGATAATCCTCCAGACCCGCAATCGAACTTCCGGGGCCAACGGGATGACTCCAATCCGCGCCGGGCACCCACTTCCACCATATCCGCCAGTTATCCAAAGGAACGGGGCGACGGGGCGGATTAAAAACCATGGAGCCGGGAACCATGACATCATCCGCAGGCCTGGGCGTACCGGGACGCAGGGATTTCTTGAGCTCCTGCCAATCCGGCACCTGTTCTGCGGTTGTCACATAGCCGGTCGCCTTCACAAATTGCGCAAATTGCGCATTTGTGACCTCGGTTTCATCCATCCAGAAACCGTCGACCATGACTTTGTGTTTTGGATACTCGTCTTCACCCGCCTGCTCGTTGTCGGCCCCCATCATAAACTCGCCGCCGGGGATCCAGACCATACCCTTGGTGACCCCCGAGCCGTGCTTTACGACGTGCTCGGGCGTACTCGTGCCGTTGGTCTGCGAGGTTTCGTCAGGGATGTGTTCTCCGTCTTTCCCTGAGTCACACTGAAATGCCACCAAGGCGAGCAAACAGATTGCGATCCTCGAACTCAATCTAAATTGTCTTCTCATCACTGCGAATTCCATCTTTTAAAATTATCCGTTAATTTCATTTGGTATAGCGACCCGCCCTGTTTAATAATTATGTTTTTTCTTAATGATTGCAATCATGATATTTCTCTTTTTTAAAAGCGGGGTAGTAAAAACATTTTAAGTCACTTCCCACCTGCTTGACAATTAAACCGGGTGCTGCGAAACAAGTAATTTCAATCTCAACCCGAAAACCATGCATACTGATATGCAATGGTGAAAATATCGAAATCGGAGCCGATACGCGTAGCCACGCCCGTGTGGAAGAGCGCCTTGACCGAATGGCGGCGACCCAGCGGTACGGAAAGGGTGGCGCCTGCCCGCCAGTTCTTTTGGAAGTCGTTCTTGAATTCCCCGTCCACCGAGGTTTCGCCGCCACGGAAATAGGCATTATTGAACGCCAGCCAAATTCTTGACTTAAAGGTGTAAGAGATATGCCATTGAAAACTGTAAAGCGGGTCCTGCTCGAGAGTGGAAACTTCGACGAATTCCGAGTTGTCTGTGAACAGCCAGACACCGCCGTATGCTTCCAGAGACCATCTGCCGAATCGATGTGAAAGGCCCAGCTCCGGCTTGAAACCCCAGCGGTTGGCGCCGATGTTGATGATTTTGCTTGCATCGTATTGGCCCACAGGCATTGAAACGACCAGGCTGACGCCAAGGATTGTCTCTTTCTGCGCCGGCCGGAAGTCTTTTGCCGTCGCCGCCGGTGGGCCGAAAAGATTGAGTGAAAGCTTCAGGCGCGCATCGACAAGTCCGGTTCGTGTACCACTGGTATCCTGACCGATAAATACGGCATCGCCTTTAAGATGCGCAAAGGGCAGCAATGCCCTCATCCGGCCGAGCTTGCCAAAGACATTGAATGTGCGGAAATAAACTAAGGCAGGCGCATACCCGGTAATATTCAAGTCCTGGATGGGTGCGCCGGCATTGGTGATCACGCTACCCTGAGACCAGGAAAATGCCATTGCCAATACATTCAGTCCGGTTGGAACGTGGGTATAGGCACGCGGTGCCAGATCCTGAGCCCGCAGCGTCCCCATCAGCAGCACTATTAAAATCAGTGAGAGTCTTAAAGCCTTCAAGCTATTTAGCTAATACCTCCTCCACTCCCAGAATTTAACTTTGTTAGTTCTCTCTTTCCAAAGCGACAATTTCAGGTATTCCGGATCCGGGCGGTGGTAAATAAAAATAAACCTCCACATGTTTGCCAAAACCGGAGCGTCCCCTCTGAGTCTCGATCCTGAAAGAAAAGATTCGGTCCACTTCTGAGTTACCGCTGTCATTTGTGGACGTGGACGAAATTTCTTCTATT
>SMXC01000224.1 GCA_004356825.1 Caldithrix sp. | reverse complement strand
GACCAGCATCGGAATTTTCGGCGGTAAAAGTTTTCTGGAGATTATGATTTTTCTCTGGTTTGATATTTTTCCGCCACTCGGCGCGATGTTGTTTTGCATTTTCATCGGTTGGGTCTGGGGCATTGACAACGCGGTTGAAGAGTTGGGGCAAGGGAGTCCGGGATTTAAACAGAACTTCCTGGGGTTGCCGATTTCCGGCGCAAAGCTCTGGGGATTTTTTATAAGATATGTTTGTCCTCTGGCCATTGCAATTATTTGGTATAATGCGATTTAATTTCTAGCCACAAATTGGCACGAATTTCTCACAAATAAAACAAAAATCATGGATGATGATAAAATAGTCTACAAGGATTTGTCTTATAGAATTGTCGGATTGGCAATGGAAGTTCATAATAAATTGAAATCAGGCTTTCTTGAGAAGGTTTATGAAAATGCAATGATGGTTCTATTTCGCAGAGGCTTAGAATGGAAATAACATCAGCAAAAACTTTCTTAGACTACTACGAAAAAATCAGCCGGCGCACTTTGCGAGTCATCAAATGTATTCCACCGGATAAAATTGAGTGGAGTTACAAAGAAGGGAAATTCACATTTGGTGATTTAATCAGACACTTAGCGGCACTGGAAAGATACATGTTTGCAGAAAACTTTCAATTTAAGCCGAGCCGTTACCCGGGTCACGACAGAGAGTTGGCAGGCGGTTATGAAAACATCCTCGATTTCATGAACAGAATGCATGCGGAGACCCTAGAAATTATTGCCAAAATAAGGAACGAAGATTTGCAGAAAAATGCACCACCCCAAACGGCACCCCAATCACGGTCTGGAAATGGATGCGCGCCATGATAGAGCACGAATCCACCACCGCGGTCAAAGTTATCTTTATTTATTGATGCTCGATGTTGAGACGCCGCCCCTTTATGGGCTGACTTCAGAAGAGGTTTTTGAAAAAAGTGAAAGTTGAAAGTTAAATGCTGAGAGCCGTTCATTAAGATGGATTTAAAAAACATTTACTGGACCAAGAATTCGGAAACAGTTGACGGCTTTTTTGATAAGAAAGAAATCGCTTTAATTGTATCACGAATCAAAAGCATTAAAAAAATAGAATGCGTCGTTTTCTGCTCTTTCGAAAACAGATTTGCCAAAAGCGGCGGCCTGGCCGCGGTTACCACTAAAATTTTACCTTATCTCAAAGAGGTAAACGACATTCCAAACGTCATTTTGATGACGCCGTTTTATCCAAATATTATTCCTGCGAATAAGATAAAACCCACCGGCCTGTCCATCAAAGTTCCTTTCAATCAGAAATCACACGAAGTTGAGATTCTAAAATACGTTCAAAATTATGAGCAGCCGGTAAACGGTACAATTACAGAATTTTATTTAAAAGCGGAGCGCTTTTTCGAGGCTAAAAACGACTTAAACGATCCATACATTTATGATGAAACCGAGCGCAACAAAAGCGATGCTGCGCTCAGAAAAAACTCGCTGTTTTTTTGCCAGGCGGCGCCCTTGGTTCTGCAAAAACTTGGCTTCGAGAAAAATATTGCCTTTCATTTGCAGGACTGGGAAACAGTTCTAATCGCCCTCACTGCAAAAACAGCGATGCTGGACGGCATTTTGGAATCCTGTGCCAGCGTTTGTACACTCCATAATCCGTTCGATTCCGGCTGGCTTAAACTCGATTCTCTGACAAAGATATTGGACAGGGAAAGGAGCAAGAAACTCTATAAAAATTTGCCAGACGATTTAACCGCCCACAAAGTCGGCCTGAGTCTCATCGATGGCGTACTTACCACCGTGAGTAATAACTTCGCAAAAGAACTGAAGCAGGATATTCTGCACACCGGCCATTTCGCGCTGCATCTGCAAAACATATTTGAGAAAAGCAAAATTAAAGGGGTGAATAATGGCATGTTTGTGGATTTCCCGCGAGAGTTCTCTAACTTTGCAAAACCGAAATCGGATAAGATTAACAAGGCAAACATCAATCGAGTCCGGAAAACGAAGTTGGAGAAAAGAGCTGAGCTCTTAAAAATTCTCGATGAATACCATCCGCCGCAACGGTTTGGGAAATTGACTTACAAGAATGGGCCTTTGACTCATCTCCCCGAAGATGTACCTATCATGCTCATGAGCGGCAGGTTGGATCCGAATCAAAAAGGCTTCGACATTTTTTTGCGAGCGCTTGACAAATTTAAAGAAGATGAAATAAAAGTTGTTTTAACTCCCTTGCCAATCAGACAGTCTGATTTAGATTTCTTCCGGAAAGTTGCCAAAAGTTCGCAAGGCAACGTCACCATCTTTCCAATCAGAATGGAGAAGGGATTTCACGAACTGCAAATCGGCACTACGTTTGGACTGATGCCTTCTATTTATGAACCGTTCGGCGCCGCGATTGAGTACATGGTCAATGGCACCCTGGTCATTGCCAGAAGGACCGGCGGCTTAATAGATCAAATTGATCATGAAATAAACGGTTTTCTATTTAAGGAAACTCAGCGAAATTACAACTTGCAAAACATCAAAAGTTTTATGGAAGCAAGCGGCCATGTTGAACTGCGCCAGACAAATCCCTGGTGCCAGGATATGGTCGACAACCTTGACAAGATTTTAAAAAGAGCTATAAAATTATATCAAAAAGAAAATGAAAAATATTATGAAATGATCCTGAATGGGTTCATGAAAGCGCAGAATTTCGACTGGCAAACGAGCGCAAAAGAATATTATTCTGTTTACAAAGCCTGATTTGAAAAGCGCTTTTAGGTTGCGTTGAATACTTCTCTCTGTGGAGTGTAAAAATCAGTGGGCAAAGTGAACGTATTTTTACGATCTATTTCAGCACAGAAAAAATCGGAAATCGAAACTGATTTTTACCCCCTGAAAACCAATTATTTTTCCATTTGTACATGTAAACATGATCAAAACTTGCCCTAACTGCAGTGAAAACCTAACCGGGAACTTCTGCACCAATTGCGGTCAAAAAGCCAAAAATCTCAATGTCCCTTTTAAAGAACTTGTTTCTGAAGTAGTCGGGGATATTTTTACGTTCGACTCGCGATTTTTTCGCACCCTGATGCCGCTTATTGCCAAACCGGGATTCCTGACGGTTGAGTATAACCTGGGACGCCGTTCCCGCTATGTAACGCCATTTCGACTTTACGTCTTTATCAGTTTTATTCTCTTTTTCATGCTTAGCAGCATCGATGTGAAGATTGTAAAATTCACCAAAAGCCCGACAAAATAACCGAATTATCCTCACCTGCTGCGGATTCTTTAAAGACAAAGCCAACAGCAGACTCTTTGGGTATTGCAAAAAAGTTACGGCGCAAATTTTTTAGAAAACTGGCACAACAGGAAAACAGATCAATTCAGTCGTTGTAAAACGACTCCCTCAACTGATGTTTTTTTTAATGCCGCTTTTTGCTTTACTTTTAAAACTACTTTATCGGCAATCGGAGCGACTTTATCTATCGCATTTTATTTTTGCGCTTCATTTTCATACGTTCGTTTTTTTAGTTTTAATTGCAAGGTTTTTGATCTATATTATCACCGAATCACAGCTAAGTGCAGTTTTGCTGGTTTTTATTCCTCTTTACTTATTTCGAGGTTTAAAACGGGTCTATAGCGAAATTTTTTATGATATTTGTCAAAAGTTTCGGCTTGTTCCTCATCTACTTTTCAATTCTTTTATGTTCATTATTGGTACTGATCATTATTACTATCATGTTGTTTTAAGAAAAAACGGTCGTGTTCGAAAATATTATAAACACATCTGAAATAAGTTTCAGAACTTGCGAAGAAGTCCAGCCCCTTCTCAAAAAAACCTGTGCAAAGAATTCGGAAGTCGCAAACTTTCATGAACTCGGCACCAGCGAAGAGGGCCGTCCGATAGTCGCCGCCGTTCTTGGCAGTGGACCCAAAACAATCTGCCTCATCGCCGGCGCGCATTCCGATGAACCGGTTGGCCCGGAAATGCTGCGTACTTTTATTCTACAGACCCTTGCTCAAAAAGACCGATTCGAAAAGTTCTTTTCGGAATTTAAATTTATTATTATCCCGCACATCAACCCGGACGGGGAAGCGAAAAATAAACCCTGGATAAAAAAGTGGCCCAGCGCTGAAGATTACCTGCGGCACGCCTTTCGTGAGCTGCCGGGACGCGATATGGAATTCGGATATCCGGACATGCGTAAGGAAAATAAGCTAGTTGCCGATTTCTTAAAAGAGCACGCACCGTTTACCATGCATATGAGCCTGCACGGTATGGGCTTTTCAGACGGCGGCTTTTTGCTCATCGAAAAGCACTGGATTGATCGTACTCAAAAGCTGCGTGAAAAATATTCTCAAAAAATCTTAGACTCTGGCTTAAAATTACACGACCATGATCGGAACGGCGAAAAAGGGTTTCAATATATCGGACCGGGGTTTACCACAACGCCCGAGGGACAGGCCATGCGAGCGTATTTTAGATCGATTGGCGACGAGCAAACCGTGGCCTTATTTCGCGATAGCTCTATGGAATTTGTGCGAAAACTGGGCGGAGATCCGTTGTGTCTGGTGACCGAGATTCCTTTGTTTTATATTGGCAAGGAAGTCCTCAATCCCAAGGCTGGCGTGCCGGCGGCTTATTTGGAATTCAAAGAAAAAGTGGCTGCGCTGAAAGCCAAAGTCGCCCGCAGGGAGTCGATTAAAGAAGAATTAGAAGAGTTCGCACTTCAGTCTCTACCTATAAAGTTGCAAATGAAGCTGCAGTTGCACGCTTTAGAATTAGGTTTGGAAACGATTACTTCGTAACGCAAGCGTCCCCGCTTGCGGTTTTCACTTTCAATTTAGGACAATGAGTATCTTTATGCAAAAATCCAAAAGACTTCAAGCCCTAAAAAACCAAGTCGCTCGAACCGAGAGAAAATTAACGGTTCTAAAAACTGAAAGCAATCGCTTTTTCCGCCTGCGGTTCGTTGTTTTCCTCTCCGGTTTTGGCCTCGGAATCGCGAGTTACTACCTGGTGGCCGGGGAGTTCGGCTGGTCTGTTATGGCGCTCACTCTGGTCGTATTTAACATCATTGCTTTTTTCCATCGCCGGGTGTTGAAAAGTATAGAGAAATACGAAATCTGGCTTAACATCAAGTCGGCTCAACTCGCACGCATGCAGCTTGATTGGGACAAGATCCCGATGCCACCGCAAAAGGAAACACAACCAACTCACCCTTTCGGTATCGACCTCGATATCACCGGCAGGCATTCGCTGCATCAACTGATCGATAGCGCTGTTTCCCGAGACGGAAGTGAGCTTTTACAGGAATGGCTGCTGGAAGTCAATCCCAAAGTGCAAAAAATTCAAAAGCGGCAGCGATTGGTCAAAGAACTAACGCCAATGGCCCGGTTTCGGGACAAACTTCAACTGGCTTTTGCCCTGGTTTCCAGAAACCAGCTCGAAGGCAAACAGCTCCTGAATTTTCTCAAAAGCCAAAGTACAAAAACATTCACCCGGGTCTTGCTTGCTTCGGCGACGCTGGCCGGTCTGAATCTGATTTTGTTTGCCCTGAATCAATTCGGATTTATCCCGGCTTACTGGATCATTTCTCTCACCGTTTACGGTGCGGTTTATTTCATGAATCAGAATCTCCTCGAAGCCCTTTTAGATGACGCTGTGCTGATTTCGGAAGAGTTGAAAAAATTGCAGGCGATCTCGAAATATCTTGAAACCTATCCTTACGGAAAAAACAAGTACTTGAGAAAACATTGTCAATTATTTCTGGATCCCAACAACCGGCCATCGACTCAACTTAAACGAATAACCATCATTGCAACAGCCGTCGGTTTAAGAATGAATCCCCTCTTCAGAGTTTTTCTCAATGCAATTGTACCATGGGATTTTTTCGTTGCCAGGCGCCTGGAAGGCTTGAAAGCTCAACTTGGCAGTAATCTGGCGACCTGGTTGACTGTTCTGTTCGAATTGGAGGCCCTGGCCTCTCTGGCAAATTTCGCTTACTTAAATCCGCATTGCGCTTTTCCCGACATTTCGGCTGATAAAAAAGCTCCGTTTAGTTTCACCGCAGAAAAACTAGGACATCCCCTTCTTCCGGATAGCCAGAAAAAAGCGAATGACTTTTCATTGAACGACCGGGGTGAAATTGTGCTCATTACCGGTTCAAATATGTCCGGTAAAAGTACCTTTTTAAAAACAGTCGGCATTAACCTGTGCCTGGCTTTCGCCGGCGGTCCGGTGGATGCAAAGCTCTTGAAGACTTCTTTATTTCGGATTTACACCTGCATTAAAATAAATGACTCGGTTACGGACGGTTTCTCCTTTTTTTATGCCGAGGTCAAGCGTTTGAAAGCACTGCTCAACCAGCTGGAAATGGACAAAGGATTGCCGGTGCTGTTTTTAATCGATGAGATTTTCAAGGGAACCAATAACCGGGAGCGGCTAATCGGCAGCCGGTCGTACATTGAGACCCTTGTTGACAAGAATGGCCTTGGGATTGTCACGACTCACGATTTAGAGTTAACGAACTTAGCCGATAAGATTCAAGAGGTGAAAAATTTTCATTTTAGAGAAGACGTCGTTGACGGCAGAATGGTTTTTGATTATAAAATGCGCCCGGGCCCCTGCCCTTCTACAAACGCCTTGAAAATCATGCAAATGGAAGGGTTGCCAATTGAGGTGTAGATGTAGAAGGCTCTCTATATTTGCCGTCATTACCTTTTGGCTTTGCTCGAGTCAAATATCTTTTGCCCAATTGGCGGACAGCACTAACATTCATCTCGAGAGGGTCCTGAAAAAATTTGATACCTTTGTGGAAGAAGCCCTGACTGCCGGAAAGATTCCCGGGGCGGCCGTCGCCATTGTTAGTCAGAATAAGATCGTTCATCTCAAAGGATACGGAGTCCGGGAAGCGGGCCGGCCGGAACGAATCGACGAACACACCGTTTTCAGACTCGCTTCATTATCCAAAGGCTTTGCACCGGTGCTAACCGGGCTTTTAGTTGAAGATGGAGTTCTGGACTGGGAGGATAAAGTTCTCGAACATTTAGAAAATTTTTTGTTAAAGGATTCCGCTCACACAAAAAAAGTCACAATACGGCACATCCTGAGCCATACCACGGGCGTGCAGGAACATGCCTTTACCACATTGCTGGATTCCAATGTGCCTTACGAAAGAATAATTAAAGAAATCGATCGCGCCAATATCGTGTGTGAAGTGGGTGAATGCTTCAGTTACCAGAATGTGATTTACAGTCTCATCGGTGACATTCTAAAATCTGCGACAGGTCATGATTATAATTTGCTGCTGTGTCTAAAAATCTTTTGGCCTTTGGCAATGAACCAGGCTTCTTTGGGTTGGAATGGCATAAAATCGAGCGCAAACAGAGCGACGCCGCATATCAGGTACAGCCGCAAATGGAAACCCATTAAAATTCAGAAAACGTATTATTCCGTTCCACCGGCAGCCGGTGTGAACGCCAGTATTTCCGACATGGCAAAATGGCTGCAAGCTTTATTGGGCGGCGCGTCTTCGATTATTTCTCCGGCAGTTCTACAGGAAGTGACCACGCCGTTGGTCAGAACTTCAAAAATGAAAAGATATTTCCGATCCTGGAGGAATTTAAAAAAGGCCTGGTACGGTTTAGGTTGGCGGGTTTTTGATTACTCCGGAACAAAAATAGTGCACCACGGAGGATACGTCCGCGGCTATCGGACCGAGATGGCTTTTGCCCCGGAAGAAGGCATCGGCATGGTCATTCTGATGAACGGCTCCAGCCGTTTTGCCAATGTTTGTGTACCGACGTTTTTTGATCTATATTTGCGGTTGTAATCTTACCACAGAATCCCACAGAAAACACGGAAAAGACTTCATAAATGGCCAATCTACTCTTTGAAGAATTAACCTATAAGATAATTGGTGCTGCCAGAGATGTGCATTTTGAATTGGGATCAGGTTATTTAGAATCTGTCTATGAAGATGCTTTATGTTATGAATTAGATTTATTAAATATATCTTTTCAAAGACAACTTGAATTAGCCTGCATTATTCATGAATTCTGATGAGGTATGTTCGTAGTACAGCCTTTAGGCTGCCATGAGCACGCTAAAGCGTGAACTACAAACTATGTCATGACAGGTTGCTATTGTTGTTTTGTACCTAAAACGTAGGTTTATG
>SMXC01000223.1 GCA_004356825.1 Caldithrix sp. | reverse complement strand
GATTAAAAGCCATGAAAAAACGCCGGCAAACAAATTCGATAAAAAATCTCACTAACGGCCCGGGCAAACTATTTCAAGCTTTCAAGTTTAATCCGGGAGTTCATGGGGAACAGGTCGGCCGGTCTGTTTTCTTGCAGCGCTATTTAAAGCAAAGCCGTTTTGAGATCTCAACCAGTTCAAGAATCGGAATTTCCAGGGCGGTGGATTTGCAGTGGCGGTTTTTTATAAAAGGAAATGAATTTGTAAGTAAATAGGAATTGGAGAGTTTCAAGAATGAAAATTTTTAACTTGAATGATAGATTTCTTTTAGCGGTTTTTACACTTTCGATGCTGATAACAGGGCTTAAGGCTGCTCAGAACGGCAAAGTGATTACTTTAAACGAAGCCATTGAAATCGCCTTAGATAACAACGCCGGATTAAGAGCGGCAAGAGCGGATTTAGAAGCGTCGGGGCATCGTGTAAAAAAAGCCAGGCTCGATCTCCTGCCCAAAGCGGATTTGCAATTCAGTTATGCTCGCCTGGACCCGGCAAGTGTGCGAAGAGGCAATGTTTTTTTTGATGTCGGCCGTGGTTTAGTAGAGCAGTTCGGTGCGGGTGATCCAAATGACGTAAGGCCGGGGGCTTACAGTAATGCTTTCTCCACCGCCTTGCAAGTGGTGCAGCCGATTTACAACGGCGGTGCAAATTGGGCTGCGGTTGGATTAGCGAAGGCGCAGGAGTCCGCTACTGAACACAATCTGGAAGACACGCGTCAGCAGGTGATTCTGGATGTCAGGACGCGGTATTTACGAGTGTTGCAAGCACGCGAATTAGCCTCACTTGCTAGTAAAAGTTTGGAGTCTTCTCAAGAGCATTTGAGCACGGCGCAAAGGATGCTCGAAGTTGGACTGCGGAGTCGAACCGATGTCCTGCGCTGGGAAGTGCAAGCTGCCAATAGCGAAGGTCAGCTTTTGGAAGCGGAGAACAACCTGAAAATTGCCGCCGCCGCATTGAAGCAAGTGATGGGAGTTCCTTATGGTGAAATATTTTCGTTGAGTCCGCTATCTTTCGATCCTGTCCCCTTGACTGAAAAACAAAATGAGCAAATTGCAAAGACCAGAAATCGCCACCCCGGATTGAAAGCGGTCAATGCTTCAGTAGATGCACAACGAGCAGGTGTCCGGTTGGCGTGGGCTGCATTTCAACCCAAAGTCAATTTTGTTTACCAATTGGGATGGGAGCAAAATAATACATTTGCCCTGGATAGTTTCTCATTTTGGAGCGCCGGCGTTTCGTTGAATCTTCCCATCTTTCACAGTTTCAGCAATTTAGCCAGCTTGCAGGAAAATAAAGCCCGGCTCAAAAGTTTTGAAGCAAGAAAAGAAGAGACCCAACGTCTCCTCACTTTGGATGTGATTCGCTCCCGGCTCGATCTGGAGACTTCTTTGAAAAAATTTCACATTGCAGGAAAAACTGTCGAGCAAACCGCTGAGAATCTGCGCGTGTTAGATAATTCCTACAAAGTTGGCCTGGCGGCGAACCTCGATGTTCTGGACGCACAGGTTATTCATACGAAGTCAGAAGCTGACCTTATTAACGCGCGTTACGATTATTGGATCGCCCGGGCTCGGTTAGATCGGGCGATGGGAGTTCTTACCGACTAGCGCATGCGCATACTCGAAGCGTGAAGAGAGCAAAAGCGAGGAGCGATTCTTTTTGACGCTCCGGCGCTCGCTTTTCGTCCCTCGAAAAAAGCATACGGAGCACACAAATGTCCCGATTAAAAAAAATACTTATTATAGCAGTTCTCAGTATCGCAGCTCATCAGGGATGTGGAAACCGCGAAGCTTCCGATGAAGGCAGTAATGGAGTTGAGATCGATTCGCCAAACCACATCCCGGTGCAAACGCACGTTATTCAGCGGGGGGAGGTCGTCGATTTGGTGCGGGCGACCGGTACGCTTTTCCCGCTGCATGATGTTCTTATTTCTTCGCAAACAGCAGGCACCGTTATTAAAATCTATGTCCAGGTTGGCGACCCGGTAGAAAAGGGCACGCCTTTGGTGCAAATAGATCCCGAATTAAAGCAGCTCGCTCTCGAACAAGCTGAAGCAAATCTGATGCAAGCAAATGCTGCGTTTGAGAAAGCAGCCAAAGATTTTGCGCGAAATGAAAAGTTGCAAAAAACAAATGATATATCAGAGTATATTTTTGAGAGCGTGCGTTTACAAAAAGCATCCGCTGAGGCAGCATATTTAACGGCGAACGCGACTGTAAAAATGGCCAGGCGGCAATTAGCAGATGCCCGCATAACCAGTCCGGTAAATGGATTGGTTGCGGCGCGACTGGTTGAGTTGGGTAGTACAGTTGCTCCCGGAGTTCCAATTGTAAAAGTCGTGGATATCAGTCAAGTGAAAGTTAAATTTGGCGTTGCTGAAAAGGACATCGTGAAAATAGAAAAGGGTCAGTCAGCCACTGTTTCGGTCGATTCGTACGAGCAATTTTTCTTTTCAGGTAAAGTGTCTTCAGTGGGGCCGCAAGCAAATTTATCAAGCCGCACATTTCCGATCGAAGTTTTGATCGACAATCCCAAATTGCGATTAAAAGCAGGTATGATTGCAAAAGTTGAAATAGCAACCCGAACCCAAAAAGATGCGCTGCTTCTGCCAAAAAACGCCTTGCTCGAAAGAGCCAATCAGACGATTATTTACATCGTCAAAGATGGAACCGCCCGGAAACGTATTCCAAAGTTTGGAATTGAGACGCGTGACTATATTGCGATTTTAGAAGGTGTCGAAGCAGGTGAGGAAGTGGTGGTAATGGGACAAGAGAATTTAGCTGACGGGGTTGAGGTAATAAAAAAATAGCAGACAGGATACACAGGAACTACAAGGATAAATTAAATCAGTCATTCTGAGCAGCGAACTCAGTCTCTATTTTCTTTTACGCCAGGGTTACGTGCGCGAAGAATCTGTGCACTGCAGAAAACCAGATTCTTCACACTTCAGTTTTGGTACAGAAATCAAGATTCAAATGCTTTTCGTGCTCAGAATGACGACTCTGCTGGATTTGAAAAAGGGTTCCTTAAAAACGCAAAGTACGAGTTTTACTTGAAATTATTTATTCAGTTACATCCTGCAAATCCTTTCTGAATCAAGGATTGAAGTAAATGTTGATAGCAAACCTCTCCATAAAAAACCCCGTTCTGGTCAACATCATCATGATTGCGGCAATCGTGCTCGGCACCTATTCACTTCTTACTTTGCCGAGAGAACTGACGCCGGATGTCTCCTTTCCGTGGATCTTTGTCTGGACCGGCGCGCCAGGGTTCTCTCCCGAAGATACCGAGAAACTCATCACCGACAAAATTGAAAAAGAAGTGCGGGATATCGATGGCATCGATAATATCACCTCTGTTTCGCGTGAGAACGCTGCGCTTGTCTGGATAAAATTCGAAACCATGTCTGACTATGAATTTGACAAACGCCTGCAGGATGTGCGTACGGAAGTTGAAAAAGTTGACTTCCCGGAGGGCGCCAAGGATCCATTGATTTTCAATTACACTATGCAGGATTTTATACCAATGGTCAGTGTTGTCTTCAGTGGCGCCGCCACCGAGAAAGAAATGAAAGAACTCGCAGAGAATTTGCGCGACGATATTCTGGAGATTCGGTATGTTGCTAAATGCCAAATCTTCGGCCGCAGTGAGCGCGAAATTTGGGTGGAGGTCGACCCGGTTAAACTGCAGAGCTACGACCTGGCTTTGAGTCAGGTTATGGCAGCTATTCGGGCCAAGAACCTCGACCTGCCTGCCGGCAATATCGACATGGGGCGTTGGGAAGTCATGGTACGCACCGTCGGTGAAATTGGTAAAGTTGAGGAACTCAATAAAGTCATCCTCAAGGCGAATCCTTTGGGGCATCATGTGCGTGTTGAAGATGTTGCCGAGATTCGAGACACCGTGACCCGAAACGACGTCATTATCTCGCGTTTCAACGGGGAAGATGCTCTGACTATGAGCGTCACCAAAAAGAAGGATGGCAACTCCATTAAAATCATCGACGAAATAAAAGCGTTAGTAGCTCAGTATCAGCGTGACCACGCTCCGCAAGGCGTCCAGATTACTGTTACAAATGACTCCTCGATTCAAATCAAAGAATTTCTTGGAATCCTGCAAAACAATGCTTTCCTCGGATTGGTTCTGGTGGTGATTTGCTTGTATATTTTTATAGGTCCGAGAAACGCCATTTTTGCAGCCATCGGAATTCCGGTGACGTTTATGTTTACATTTATTTTTATGAAACAGATCGGCATGACCTTAAGCGGCAGTTCCCTTTTCGGACTTGTACTGGTTTTGGGAATGGTCGTTGACGATGCCATCGTCATTATTGAAAACTGTTATCGTTATGTTCAAGAAGGACACCCGGTAAAAAAAGCAGTTACGCTTGGCGTTCAGCAAGTTGCTATGCCTGTGCTCACTTCGTCACTTACCACTGTCGCCGCATTTTTACCATTGATGCTCATGGACGGTGTGATCGGCGAGTTTCTGAAAGTCGTGCCAATTGTGGTAACTCTCGCGCTCATTGCTTCGTTGTTTGAAGCGTTTTTCATACTCCCTTCTCATATTGCTGAGTGGAGCCGCCAAATCCCCAAAAAGCGTGAAGGCTTTGTTAAGTTTAAGAAACTAAGAAAGCTTTACATCAAATACCTCACTAAGTTTCTCCGCAAACGGTATCTTGTCCTCGTCATCACTATTTTGCTTATCTTTATGAGCATTCCGTTGATCCGGGTTGTCGGAATTGATATGTTTGCCTCGGAGGAAATTCCGCGCGTGTTTGTGTTTATCAATTTGCCGGAAGGAAGCAAAATTGAGCTCACGGACGAAGTCATGCAACAGGCCGAGAAAATCGCGTTAAAGTTACCGGAGAATGAGTTGGTCAGTGTTACCACCAATAGCGGACTGCAGCAAAGACAGGAGGAGTGGTTCTTCAAAACTTCTTTGGGACAACTGGTGGTGGAGCTGACAAATAAGAAAGAACGCACCCGCAGCATCGAGGAAATCAATGCCGACCTGCGGCGGCAGCTCAACGAAATTCCCGGCATCAAGTCGCTTGAGTTCAATATCTTTAGTACCGGTCCGCCGGTGGGTGCACCGGTAGAAATTCGGGTGCGTGGAGAATATATCGAAGAGCTGCAGGAAGTTACGGAGCTGGTTAAAAAAGAACTGCGCAGCATGAATGGCGTGTTTGATGTCCGTGATGATTTTGTTCCCGGCAAACGCGAGCTGCAAATTACAGTTGATGAAGAAAAAGCGGCGCTTGTCGGCTTGAGCGTCGCCCAAATCGCTTTGACGGTACGTTTTGCTTTTGACGGCGGAATCGCAACCGAAATCCGTGATGGAGACGAAGAAATAAACGTGGTGGTGAAATATAAAGAAGAAAGCCGGCAAAATATTTCTGATGTGGAAAACTTGAAAATCGCCACGCCCTTTGGTGGTCTGGTTACACTCAAGGATGTGGCTTCGCTCAAGATTAAGCAGGGGTATTCGATCATCAAACACGATCAGTTCAAGCGCGCTATCGGAGTAAAAGCCGATGTAGATGCCTCTAAAAACAGCGCTTTGGCGGTGAACCAGGAACTTATCAAACGTTTTAAGGCAATCAGCAAACGTTACCCGGGATATGACATTGTTTTCCGGGGGCAATTTTCAGAATTTCAGGATGCGTTTGGCCAGCTTTTTCAGCTCTTCGGCGTTGGCTTGATGATCATGTACATTATTCTGGCCGGACAGTTCAAATCTTTCATCCAGCCGGTGATCATTTTTATGGCGATCATCTTTGCCTTTTGGGGCGCCACCATCGGCCTGTTGATTATTCAAAGTCCGTTTAACATCAACAATATGTACGGGCTGGTGGCGTTGGCCGGCGTGGCGGTCAACGATTCACTGGTGCTTATCAGCTTCATCAATGAGGCCGGTGAAAAAAAAATGCGCCGCTGGCGCTCGATTCTGAGTGCAGGCAAATTGCGCCTGCGGCCGATTCTACTGACCACCGTCACCACAGTTTTCGGCCTGATGCCCATGGCCATTGGCATTGGCGGTAAATCGGATATTTGGAGTCCGCTGGCAAACGTTATGGTCTGGGGTTTGAGCATCGGCACGCTTTTAACGCTGTTCCTGGTGCCGTGCATGTACGCGATTATAGGCGATATTAAAAGTTTGTTTATGGGCAAACGCTTTTGGATCAGAATGGGCGGATTATGACCAAGTTTTAGAAAGGTGATTGAGAGCGTGCCGGGAGCGAGTGGAAAAAAGTTGGAGAAGATAAAAGGTTAGTTTATCTTCCTCGGGTGTCGTTATCCTGCAACCTTACTTAATAACCTTCAGGAATAGTTTTTTTCATAGACCAAAAGACCTTTTAAAAAACGCACTCTTGAAGAGCCTTCTTGGTCAACGATAAAACTTGGCTGCCTGTCTGGCTTTCCGATAAAAAAAGAGGTTAGCAGATAGGGTGCAATATCAACTTTCAGGCATCACCATTTTTACCCATTTGTGCTTGATTTAATGCATCCCCGAAGAGTATGCTCTCATCCCATAACGAGCTTCATCCAGAATTGCCTCGGCTGGCCCGCTAACTTATCCCACAATTGCGACTATTTTGTGTTAAATTTTGACCTTTTTGACAGTCTCAACGGCCAGGCTCACCTTCTAATGGTTTTTTATCTTCCTGCCGATATAAACCTAAAGTTCTAATAGAAAACCGGTTGTTTGATACTATTTACGACATACCTGGTGAGTAAATAAATAAAAGAAAAGTGATCGTGTGAAGTCTCGAATTTTATTTGTCGGCGATTTGGATGGACTACAAAAATCGCTTGAGCGGATGCAGCGTCAATGGGATTCGGCCTGGTCACAGCAGTTCATATCGCGAATGTTCTTGAGACGGAGCTACAGGGCGGCAGTGAAGGCAAAACATCAACGGTTGTTGAGAGCTATATGACTGAACTAAACATGACTGATAGATTACCGATTTGTCGGCAAGCCTGTCACGAACATCAGGTGAAAGAAAATGTGGAGCCTTATGCTTGAGATGTGCACGAGTTTTTCCTTAGCAATGTCAGTTCCTGCATCTTCCACAGATTTGTCCGAGAGTAACTTCGTAGTTATCTCTATCAAAGCCGTTGATTTAAAGAATCCTTTGACGTTTCAATCTTGATTTAATCCATAGGAGACTTGTTTTTCTTGTTTCCGCTTATTCAACCCTTGTTACTCCTCTTTTGATTTGCTATATTATTTTAGGCTCAACCGCAATTGGCTAGTCAATTTACCGGATCATCTCCCGCCTTTGATTGAAAACAAAATTTTAAAGCCTTTGGTCTCTTAATTGAAGACATTTAAATTTTAATATCGGATAATGATACCAGAAGCCGTCCTGATCGAAAAGTCTCGCTTAAAAACAATCGTCGGTCTCTCACTGCCGATTGTCGGCGGCATGCTTGCTCAAAACATCATGAGTCTCATCGATACCGCTATGGTCGGACGATTAGGGAATGCTGCGTTAGCAAGTGTGGGAGTCGGTAGTTTCCTATTCATGTTAATCATGTCTCTTGCATTGGGCGTAAGCGCGGGTGTGCAGACCCTGGTTGCAAGGCGAATCGGTGAGGGAAATCCCAACTTGACCGGGCACGACCTCAACGCAGGTATTTTGATTTCAAGCAGTGTTGGATTGGTCCTTGCCGTCATTGGATATTTAATCCTGCCCTATCTCTATCCGCTGGTCAGTCAAGACCCGGCAGTTATTGAAAAAGGGGTTGCTTACCTGCGACCGAGAATTCCTTCCATGATATTCGTTGGCGTCAATATTTCCTTCCGGGGTTACTGGAACGGTATTAGTAAGCCGAAGTTCTCGCTGCTGACAGTTTTGGTCGCCATGGTCGTGAATGTGTTTTTTAACTACCTGCTGATTTTTGGAAATTTAGGGTTTCCCAGACTCGAAACAGCCGGAGCTGGCCTCGCCACGACGTTTGCCATTTTGATCGCCGTCCTTACCAACCTCGGTTTGGGTCTGAGATATGCCCGCAAGAATGGGTTTCTCCAGGGGCTGCCTGATAAACAAAGAATCCAAACCCTGATCAGGGTTTCCCTTCCGGAAAGCATCCGCAATTTTTTCATGTTTTTGGGACTGGTGGTCTTTTTTGCTATTGTTGGATTACTGGGAACGCAAGAGCTGGCGGCATTTAATGTCATTCTCAATATCATGCTCGTGGCCCTATTGCCTGCGATGGGGATTGGAACTGCGGCCTTAACACTTGTAAGTCAGTCGTTGGGCCGGAAAGAGTCCGCCGATGCCAAAAGATGGGGTTGGGAAGTGGCCCGTTTCGGCGCCGGGGCGCTGCTCCTATTTTCTCTTTGCGTGGTGCCGTTTGCTGAAACTATTGTCGGTTTATTTATCCCGGATGCTGGTACCATCAGCATCGCTGCGAGTCCTCTGCGAATTATCGGCCTGTTTATGTGGATAGAAGCATTCGGCATGATATTGAGCTTTTCTCTGATCGGCGCCGGTGCAACAAAAATCGTCATGATGACTTCTCTTTTGATTCAATGGTGCCTCTCGCTGCCGCTCAATTGGTTCTGGGGTGTTTATTTAGGATATGGACTTTACGGAATGTTTCTCAATGGTTTTTTTATGGTGATATTAAGGACTTCAATATTTACGTTTATTTGGCATAAGGAGCGGTGGAGTCGCACAAAAATTTGAGACTGTCTGAGAAAACAGGACAGGACAAACAGGATGGACAAGATTCTGAATAAGAAAAAAACCCGCGCGACATAATCAGAAATTACACGCAAAAGCAGCAACACATGTCCTGAGCAACGCCGAAGGGCGCAAAGTTTTTAAAATTCTCTTCGCGTTACTTTGCGCCCTCGAGGTGAAATCCTTTTTAAGTTTTAAGAAGTTTCTTTTCACTCTTTTCTTTTTCAACCGCCTGTTTTTTTTCAGTTTCTAATTCCACTTTTGCCATAAGCTCCGTTCGGCAGCTGGGACAAAATGACCACTCAGGTTTAATCGGGTACTGGCACTGCGGACACATCGTGCTGGCTAAATCGAAGCCGCAATGCGGACAAAACGCCCCTCCGTTTACTTCATTCTCACACTGCGGACAGTGGAATGATTTCATGGCAGACGGTCGTGTAATCAGATAAATAGCCAAACCGAATATCAAAGAAATGAGCGTGATAAACGCCCACATTCCCGGGTTGCTGATGTCGCGTTGCTGGGCATCGATGTAGACCCAGGTCGGTAAAAGAAACCAGAGAAACAAGCCGGCAAGAAAAGCAAAAAAGGCAAAAGCCGGGGCCAGAGTAGATGCCACACTTTCGTTTTGCACCTGGAACTTGCTATAGTACAATCTCTGGTTCACCGAATCGTCGATTTTTAGGAACAGAGTTCCCAAAACGGTTCCGGATTGGTTTGTCAGGGGGCTGGTCAACAAGTGCGCTCTTTCCCTCGAGTAATACCAACTATCTTCTCTGTAACCAGGAATGGAAATCAGGATGTCCGATTCATCCAGACCCAATTGTTTTTTCAAAGAATTTAAATCAAGATTGGCAAAGTTGATTTTGTGATGACGGTCAACCAATTTGGTTAGGAAATCATTTCTGCTTCTGAACAGGCCGGCATTTGTGAGCACCTCGCTTTGTTGGTCAAAGGCAGAATTCAGGCGCACAAAAACGGCTGTCGGGGAGCCAAAGACGAATTCACCGGAGGTATCGATCATCCAAAGATATTTCTTCGCGCGATCTGTCTTTTGATGTTCCCTCAAAAACTCGGACTGTAATTCCTGAATGAGCTGCGTACTTGCAAGGTCTTCCGTGCGTACTTGTTCGGCGATCTCCTGGACTGCCTGCGTTATGTCGTGCAAATATTTTTGGTTTTGATCGGTCAATTCGCCAATGTGTGCATTCAACTCCTCGGCCCGTTTTTCATAGAGCGAATCGACATACAGAAAAAGCGAAAAGCTGCCTATCATCGAAGCAACGAATACGATAGCGGCCGGTAAGGCGATCTTCCGAATAAGTTTTTTCTTGTTCATGTTTACTCTCCAAATTTATGAGCTAATATCAAAGACGTAATGCTTTTCTGTGCATATCAAAGTACAAAATTGGCGATAGTGAAAGGGTAATGAAAGTTCCCACTGTAAAGAAAATGAGCATCATAAAGCCAAAACCGCCGATGGCGTCGATGAGCCAAAATTCTTGCAAAGAGTCCCAAATTGGTAACAAACTGATTTTACTCTGCGCGAAATAAATAAGCAGCACAATAAGCCCCATTGAAAAAGCAATTTTGAAAAAAGGCGCCGCAGAAATTGCCGGCTGCACAAATGCAGTCCTCGGCTGCCTTTCTGGAATGTTTTCCATAATTCTTTCAAAAGTATTTGACAAAGGACGTTCTTCAGGCAGTTTGTCCAAGGTCATCCCCATTCGGTTCAAAAACTGCATGTACTTCTGGCACTCCGTACAGTCGGTGAGATGTTTTTGCAGCTCTGACGCTTCCTGCGGCGAAGCTTCCTGGTAAAATAGTTTCAGCAAAGAATTTTTGTTATGCTGCATCTGAAAACTCCTTGGGGTCTAGGTGCTTTCTTAATTGCTCAATTCCGCGATGAAACCTGGCTTTAAGGGTGCTTTCCGGGGTTTTGGTAATCTCGGCAATTTCCTTGAATTTCAATTGTTGAAAGTGCTTCAAAACGATAATTTCGCGAAAATGCGGTTTCAGCTTTTCCAAAGCCTGCTCTATTTTTTCTTTGAGGTCTAAGTTCTCCATTTTAGAATCAGGTCGTTCAGTTTCGGGATGCACAGGTTCCTGCTTACCTTTGATTTCAGCAACGTCAAGATATTGATAAGTATAACGCTTTTTCGACATTTCATTTCTGGTTGTATTCAAGGCGATGGTGTAAAGCCAGCCTCTAAAATTTCCGCCTTCATAATCAAACAAATGCGCCGCAAACCAGACCCGCGTAAAAGTCTCCTGCAGCAAATCCTGCGCGATCTCTCTACTGCTGGTGTATCTAAAAATAAAATTAAAAATGGCCAACTCGTACCGTTGGTACAAAACCTTGAAAGCGCGACTATTTTTTTTCAGAACTAAATTCATCAGCTCTTTATCACTACTTTTTTCCATGCACAGTTTTATAAAGTCTATGGTTAGATACAGGATGAGTTGAAAAAAAGACGCAACTTTGAGAAGTTAATTGGATTGAAATTTAAAAGCGAGGAAATATGCTGCTAAGTTCCACTTGATATCCTTCTGACTTTTGCTTACTTTCAGCCTTATGGAACTCTTCGACCAGGAAGCACAAAAAGAACTCTCCAAATCCACCCCGCTTGCCGACCGCATGCGCCCCAAATCTTTAGCGGATTTTGTCGGACAGGATCATCTGGTAGGTGAGAACAAAGTCCTGCGCAAAGCCATCGAAAGTGATGAGCTGGTGTCGATGATCTTTTGGGGACCGCCGGGCGTGGGCAAAACCACTTTAGCGGAAATTATCGCGAGCGTAACCAAATCTGATTTTTATCAGATGAGCGCGGTGACAGCCGGGGTGGCTGACATCCGCAAAGTTCTGGAGAAGGCCGGAGTCAATCGCAAACTGGCGAAGCGTACTGTTCTGTTCATCGATGAAATCCACCGCTTTAACAAAGCCCAGCAAGATGCGTTGCTGCACAGCGTCGAGGATGGCACGGTTTTGCTCATCGGTGCGACGACCGAAAACCCGTCTTTTGAAGTGAACGCACCGCTGCTTTCCCGCTGTCGGGTTTACCGGATGAATGCTTTAACTTTTGAAGAACTCGAAGTGATTGTAAAGTCCGCGTTATCCAAAGATGAGTTTTTGAGCAAAGAGAAAATTGAATTTGAAAACAACGCCGACAAACTTTTGATTAATCTTTCCGGCGGCGACGCCCGCAGTGCCCTGAATGCGCTTGAGCTGACCACAAGACTGGCAAAGAAACCCGCAGCCGCCGCTGTAAAAGTCACCGCAGAAATTATCAAAGCAGCGCTGCAGACAAAAACCACGATGTATGATAAAAAAGGAGAGTACCACTACGATGTTATTTCCGCATTTATAAAAAGCGTACGCGGCTCCGATCCCAATGCGGCGCTCTACTGGCTGGCGCGCATGATCGAAGCCGGTGAAGACCCGAAGTTCATCGCGCGTCGATTGATTATTCTGGCCTCCGAAGATATCGGCAACGCCGATCCGCAGGCGTTGGTAGTGGCGACTTCAGCATTTACAGCCGTTACCTACATCGGTATGCCGGAGGGACAACTGGTGCTCGCGCAAGCGACGACCTATTTGGCTTCTGCGCCAAAAAGCAATGCTTCGTACAAAGCCATTGGCGCCGCCCGCAAAGATATTCAGGAGAATCCGGTTGGCGCGGTGCCGCTGCATCTGAGAAATGCCCCGACCAAACTTATGAAGAAAGAGGGGTACGCTGAAGGATATTTATACCCACATGATTACGACGATAACTTCGTGGAGCAGAACTACCTCCCAAAAGAGTTGGAAGACCGGATTTATTACCAGCCCACCGAGAATGGTTTCGAGAAGAAAATAAGAGAAAGGTTGGCAAGGCTTTGGAAGAAGTATGGACGTGAAACGGCAAAGGCCAAGCGTGAAAAGTGAAAAAGTCGGGGAATTTACTTATGAAAAGGCGCGAAGAAACCCCCACGAGCTTTATCGACTATCTCCTTAATCTTAGGCAAAATCATCTTCCTGATCTCCACAGACTGACCCGCCTGCAAACGATAAACATAAAGCCCGCTGGGCAAATCACCTGAATTCCAGGATATTTCATACTCTCCCGCCACTTGTGTTTTATTTACCAGTGTTTGAATTTCCTGCCCCAAAATATTGAATACTTTTAGAATCACATTACTGTTTTGGACAAGCGAATAGCGAATCTTTGTTGTCGGGTTAAACGGGTTTGGATAATCACAATAAGCCCTTGTTCCGCATCCGCCACGAAGACCAAATTACCGCTGCCCGCCAGACCGCGGGCCGTGCCATTTGTGTCCCAAGAACCTACTTCAACAGGAGTCTCCGGCGTGGAAATATCGATGACACGGAAACCTGCCTCACCAACGGTCAGGTAGATATATTGACCACTTATGACGACTCCCAAAGCAGTCCCTTCAGTATTTAATGAGCCGACTTCCTGAAGATTGGAAGAGTCTGGAACTGAGATGTCTGCGGCTTCCAGGATAACCACCGTTTTCCGAAATACAAAACGTTCCCTGCTATTTCAGTCGTGGCACAGGTGCCATAGGCCCATCGCCCTGCAAATGTGACATTACTGCCAACCTTGGGCAGCAAGGGAGAAATTTTGTTGCGAATGAAGCACGTTAGCAAAAAATGAAACCATTAAACTATAAAATATTTTCATGAATTGCATAAAGTCCTCCAACTATTTAGTTCGTCCCTTGCCCCGCCATATAATCAACAGTCAAATTCGTTAAGGCACGCACTCCCAATTTTAGCCCGCTGTCATCGATATAAAAATCCGGCGTGTGGTGTGGCGCAGCATCTGCCTTTTTCATCCCTTTTGGCATGCCGCCTAAAAAGAAAAAGAATCCCGGAATCTTTTCCACATAAAAAGAAAAATCCTCCGCGCCGGTGATGGCGTTTATGAGAACCACGTTTTCGCCACCGGCAACCCGCTGCACGGTGGAGAGCATGCGCGCCGTCAACTCCGGCTCGTTAAAAGTCACCGGCACACCGATTCGAATATCCACTTCTGCCACCGCGCCGGCGCTCTCTGCAATTTTGGTCGCCGTCAAGCGAATTTTTGCATGGATAATTTTTTGCATGTCCGTGTTCAGGGTGCGAATGGTGCCGATCATTTCACACTCTTCGGGGATGATATTGTTACGCACCCCGCCGCGAATCAATCCCACTGAAATAACCGCCGCATCTTTGGTGAGTTCGGTCTGACGGCTGATAATGTTGTTCAAACCGTTGATGATTTGCGCGGAGACCGTGATGGGGTCGACACCGGTCCAGGGAGTAGAACCATGGGTTTGCTTCCCTTTCACCTTAATAATGAAACGATCGGCGGCAGCCAGCAGGCCGCCCGGGCGATAGGTGATTTTTCCAACTTCTGTTTTTGAATTGATATGGAGTCCAAAAATTACGTCCGTTTTGGGATTCTCCAGCACGCCTTCTTTCACCATCATCCGGGCGCCGCCCTCCTCACCGGGAGGCGCGCCTTCTTCGGCGGGCTGAAAGATGAACTTTACCGTGCCGTGTAAATCGTCTTTGAGTTCGCTCAGAACTTCGGCGACACCCATTAGAATGGCCACGTGGGCGTCATGACCGCAGGCATGCATCACCCCGACATCCTGATCGTTGTAAGTCGAGCGTACTTTCGATGCGAAGGTGAGGTCCACTCGTTCCGTGACCGGCAAGCCGTCCATATCCGCTCTCAAAGCCACCACCGGTCCGGATTTTCCACCTTTGAGAATCCCGACCACGCCGGTGTGGGCGACGTTGGTTTGCACTTGCATTCCTAATTTTTTGAGGTGCGCGGCCACCTTTTCTGCTGTTTTAAACTCGCGATTGGATAACTCCGGATATTGATGAAAATGCCGCCGCCACTCGATAACTTTGGGCTCGATCTTATCGGCAAGTGCGTCAATTCTAGATCTCACTTCGTTCTGAGAAAATAGTGGAAAACTCATAAACAGGGTCAGAAAAAAAACGCCTAGAGATTTCATGGTAACTCCTTTTTTCGTTTAGTTATTTATTGGACATTAGTATTTGAGTTTTATTTGTAGTTTGTTTTTTTGGATTTGTGGCTTGCCCAGCTGGCTATGATTTATTCCACGGGGCTTCGTTCTCGTTAGGTCGTAAAAATTTTGATTCTAGTTTAGAGCCGCTCCGGCTCCTCGCCCTGAAAAGCGGGCGAGGAATCCTGCACGGGCTTCGTGCGCCTCCTTCCCGACTTCATTATTATATTATTTAAGGAAAGTCGAGACGGGGTCGCCCTCCGCAACTTTTGGAGTTCATGTTTGTAGTTTAAGCCTTAGCTTGTATCTGTTTCTTCTCTTGACTCCCGCAGGCGAACGCAATTGTTTGGAAGCTCTGCTTCTCTTAATCATTAACAACAGCCTCTGCTTCAATCTCCACCAAATACTCCTCCCCGATAATCCCGGCCTGAACCAGCGTGTTTACTGGTTGAATATCCCGAAACCGCTCGCCGTGCACACGAGCCACCGCTTCCCAGTCGGAGACATTCTGCACATATATCCGGGTGCGGACCACGTCCTTCAGCTGCCCGCCAAGGGAATTTAGCGCCCCCTCAATTTTATCGATGACAAAGTGCGTCTGTGCTGCCGGATCATTGCCGCCGATTGCCCGGTCACCTTGGGTGGCGGTGGTGCCGGAAACCAGGATTCTATTTCCTTGGCGAACCGCCCGGCTGAAACCGGCGAGATCTTC
>SMXC01000222.1 GCA_004356825.1 Caldithrix sp. | reverse complement strand
GGGAAAAAAGCCGTGGCGACTTTATGCGCCGCCACCACTTCTTTCTCGCCCGGTTTTTTACCGGTTATTTGTTCATATTTTTTAATTGAGATATCCAGATTATCTACCGCAATTCCGATGTGATCGAGTTTCTTAAGCATAGCACATAATAACAAATTTGCAATTGAAATTCAAGCAGGATTTAAGGTCATTTTAGGGTGGACAAACTTTTTCTCGCTTCATGCGATTTTTCTTGATTTTGCAGAAGAGATGAATTATTTCAAAAGTCTCTCGCAGTGAAATACACGGATGAACTTATGGCCTTGGGTTTGCAGTTGTGTGAAACTGAAAAAACTTTGTCTGACAATCATAACGCTTGACAATATTATTGGTATGCGTTATGATTAATCTATGATTAAAGGCTTTGCCGATAAAGAAACTGAAAAACTATTCAACCTAAAGCGGCCACGAAAGTTAGCAGGCAACATTTAACAATCTGCTCGTCGAAAACTCGAAAGTTTGGATGCAGCCGAAGTCTTAGAAGAGTTACGGATCCTCCTGGCAATCGCCTTGAGAAGCTTTCGGGAGATAGAAGCGGCAGGATAGCATTCGAATCAATAATCAATGGCGCATTTGTTTCGATTGGCGGGACGGTGACGCCTTTAATGTCGAAATCGTTGATTATCATTGAGGTAAATATATGGCTAATGAAAAATTAACTCCTATTCACCCTGGAGAGATTTTACTCGAAGAATTCTTGAGGCCTTGGGCATCAGCCAGTACAGATTGGCAAAAGATATCAATGTTCCCGCAAGAAGAATTAATGAAATAGTTCAGTGCAAACGTGCCATTACCCCGGATACGGCCCTGAGACTTTCAAAATACTTTGGGCTTTCCGAAAGGTTTTGGGTTAATTTGCAGGCAAGATTCGCCCTTGAAGTTCAAAAGGGGCGACTCAAAAATCGATTGGAAAAAGAAGTTCGTGTTTACGCGGCGCTGTAATATTAGTGTTCCTTAGCATCGATTTAAAGTAATTCTGCGCCTATCGGGGAAACGGCGGGTAAGCCCACGTGTTTGATGGTTGGTTCCAATCGTTTTTCTTGGCTGCTGCGTAAACATAGTGGACTGAAGATGTCGACGAAAAGGATGTGCTTTGCACGGTCAGGGGATATTTTCAGAAGCCACCGGATGGTACCGAATTGTTAACGTTTGACGAAGTGCGATCGTTCTTGAGGCCTTCGAGACGGCGCTCTGGCGGTCGAAAACCAGGTAAAGGCCTGGATTGTCCACTCTTGACCAGGGCGTTCAATACGCGTGTGATGAATTCAGAAAAACACTTAAGAAACACGGTTGCATCCAGAGTATGAGTCACAAAAGGCGATTGTTGGGATAATGCTGTAGCTCAGTCTGTTTTCAAGACTGTCAAAACAGAGTGGGCTTATCATGTCGATTTGCAGGATATTCATCATGTAAAACGAGAAGCCTTTGAGTATAACGTGGCTTCAGTGCCTTGAATCCCGTAAACCAGTGAAGCTCGCGTTATCACTACTATCAATCACCGTTAAAACGGCTTCGATGTTTACATTCAAGTGTTCTTAACCAAAAGCGATAAGTCCAAAGCCGGCGCCGAATGGGTTAAAGCGCCCACTGAAATATAATCAACTCCCGTTTCGGCGATCGCTCTCACTGTTCCACAATTAACCCCACCTGAAACTTCCAGTTCAACTTTATCATTTACCAGCTCAACCGCTTCGCGGATTTCGTCCAGGCTCATGTTATCTAACATCAGCCGGTCTACTTTCAAATTCAGAGCCTGTTCAACTTCAGTCAAACTGCGGACCTCTATTTCTATTTGTAAGTCGAGGTTTCCGGCTGCCATTTGTTCACGGATTTGTTGCACGGCATTTATAATGCCGCCAGCTGTGCTAATATGGTTTTCTTTAATTAAAACCATATCGTATAGCCCAAACCTGTGGTTCTGTCCACCCCCTGTTCGCACTGCATACTTTTCCAGTATCCTAAATCCGGGGGTGGTTTTTCGTGTGTCTAATATTTTCGCTTTGCTCCCTTTTACTTTTTTGACAAATTCTGCGGTTAAAGTTGCGATCCCGGAAAGCCTCTGCAGAAAATTTAAGGCGGTTCTCTCAGCGGTCAGAATATCGCCAAGTGGTCCTGAGATCCGAACGACCTCTTCAGAAGGCTCAACTTTTGTGCCCTCCTCCACCCTGTTTTGGACCGCAAGCGCCGGATTGACTTTTTGGAAGACCCGCTCAGCGATTGGCAGGCCCGCGATAATACCGGCTTGTTTTGCAATAATACTGGCCTGGCCTTTTTTGTCGGAATTTCGAATGAAGTTGCTGGTAACATCCCCATTCTCTCCAAGGTCTTCTTTCAGAGCCAAATCAATCAAGGCTTCGACTTCGTCGGTTATTTTGAGGGCAATATCCATGGGCAATACTTTAGCCAAAAAATCGCATAAAAGCAACCCAATTTAGAAGAGGTATATGTAGCCCGAAGGCCGACAACTCTGGCGAGTCCTGCTACAGGCGCGTGCATGATTGATTCTATAGAACGCATTGAAAAATGAAAAAGCCACAGTTAATCGCGGCCTTTTCACGGCTAAGAGGAGGGGAAAAAGGAAGTTATGTTGCTAGCGTTTCTCAGCGAAGCAAGCACCTGTTTAGAGCACTTAAGATTGCTTCGGCAAAAGCATGTCCCGAGCAAAGTCGAAGGAACGCCTCGCAAAAACGGGTTTGGTTCACCCGTCAATTAGCTAGTATCACATCGAAAAGATTTAGCTTGTCATCAAATCGCTCATCGCCCATTTGAAAACGCAGGGCTTCTTCATATTCAAGAAAGAAACTGCGCGCCTCAGCAGCGTCGTCAGGATATTTATTTTCTTCGGCAATTCTTGCCAACACCAGCGCCAGATTATAGACGGCTAAAGATCGGTACGTAATGTCGGTTTCCCGATTCATGTATGAAAGCCAGATATTCCTTTTCTCAGCCAGTGTTTGACTTTCCTGCACAATCCACAAGGTTTCCAGAAAGCCGCTGCGAATGCGTTTGATTTCATCCGGCAGATCGGAGATTGCATCCGCTCGCGAGGATCGGGCGTCTTGTTTGTCCAAAGCAAAAGTCCGTTGCAAACGACTATTGGCGTCTTGTACATCGTCGGTCCGCGGCGGCAGAATGAATTCAGTATTTGGAATGGGGAATAGCGCCCGGTTAACGCCAAGAATTTCTCTACTTTCCGTTTTCAGGGGTTTGCCTTTCACACGATTGAGAGCGAGTAAATCTTCACTTAAAAAAGTTATAGCGATTTCCCGGCTGCCGGCATTTGAATCCTGCAGCTTTGTCACCAGTTCGGAAACAGCTCCTTTTGCAATTAAATTCGTTTCCTCATTTCCTACCTGACTTTTCTCAGAGTCAAAAGAAGCGGTCTTCTGGTCTTTATTCAAGTCAACAAGCGACGGCGTCGAACCAGATTGACTCATGAGTTCCGCCTGTGTCAGGGTCGCAGACTTTTGGTCCGGGATAAAGGTTTTATTGAAGAAGAAGGCCAGTATTGCAACGGCAAAAGCCCCGGCAAATCCCCACCGAAAACTTTTAGCGGCAAAGAACGCGTGAGTAGATTCAATAAATTGTTCTAAAGCCGAAGTCTCGGCCCTGATTCCAATTTTTTTGATTATTGTCTGTGGAACATCGCGCCAATATTCATGCGGTGGTTCAAAATAAATCCCGGCTTGGATAACGCATTCTATTTTTTCCAAATTTTTAAATTCGGTCGTGCAAGATTTGCAGGCGCCAAGATGACTTCTAAGCCGCTGCATTTCGTTGTCGGGCAGCGTTTGGTCCAAATAAAATCCCAGCTTGGGTTTAGTTTCGGAGCAATTCATCCTTTACACCTCGATATCGTTTGTTTTAACATAGTCCTCCAGTAAAATGCGCAGCTTGTCACGCGCCCGTGACAGCCGTGACATCACTGTGCCCATGGAAATATCCATGGTCTCACTTATCTCCTGATAACTCAGTCCATCGTTTACCCGCAATATAAATACCGTCCGCTGTTCATACGGGATTTTTTTTAGTGCCCCCTTTAGTTTCTCGACCAACTCGCTGCCTTCCATATCAAACATCTGAGTGGGTGATTCCGCCAAATCAACCTGATGGCCATTTCCGTCCAGGTCATCCAGCGACAGGGCGCGTAGCCGTGCCTTTTTTTTCTGATGATTGAGACAAGTGTTGATGGCAATTCGATACAACCATGGGTAAAACGGGAAACTCTCGTTGTAAGTATCCAGCTTTGTGTACGCCTTGATAAACGTATCTTGCAGCATATCGTCCGCATCGTCGTGATTCATGACTACTTGCAAAGCGGTGAAATAAATTCGTTTCTGATATTTCCGAATGATCCATTCAAACGCTTTTGCGTCGCCTGAAAGAGATCTCCGAACATATTTCAGAACATCTTTTTCGTTTTTTGAATCCATCT
This sequence comes from Caldithrix sp., assembly GCA_004356825.1. Taxonomy (GTDB): domain Bacteria; phylum Zhuqueibacterota; class Zhuqueibacteria; order Oceanimicrobiales; family Oceanimicrobiaceae; genus Oceanimicrobium. The sequence continues at coordinate 17,217 of SMXC01000222.1, read as the reverse complement.
TTTGCACGGCTTTTGAACCCAAGTTGGAATTCCTAAAGTTAGATACTTAGTATTTGTTTTTTTATTCCAAAAAATGTAACAAATATTTGACTAAGAATATTCTCGGTAGTTTCAAAGGGGAATAGAACTTGGAATAATATTAACTTAAATAATTCAAATGCCACAAAGACTCCAGGACAGGAAGCTCTTAAAAACAGGTGCGTATGTTTAATTTGACTTGCGAGCGGCAAGAGAATTTAGAAACTGAGTTTTTCCTGCATTTTTTCTTAAGTATTTATTTCTTTGTAGCTTATTATCTTTGTGGCAACAACTTATGAAAAATGCAGGTTAATTTGTGGAACCGTTTTTCGAGGTAACGGAGAAATTACTATTCTTTAGATCGTCCAGTTGTTTTTGTGCAAACCGGCCAAAGTTACTCTCTGAACCATGCTCTTTTACGATTCGCATGAAAACAGTTTTGGCGGCCTCTGTTTCTTTAAGTTTTAACAAACACCTGCCGGCCTCAAACAATGCAGTCACGTGCCAGGGTAACTTAGAAGGTTTGGTGAGGTATTTTACCTTGAGATACTCAGCGCTGGCGCGCTCAAAATCACCTTTTTCCCGATAGCACTGTCCTATATAAAACTGAATTTCAGCCTCCGTCTGCTGCCCCGCAAAAGGCCGTAACTTCAGAAAATGATCAATGGCGCGGCTATATTCTTTCAGGTTCAATAAAGCCTGCGCCAGATCGATTTTTTTTCTAAAACTTTTTTTTGAGAAAGGATATTTGTCCAGGTATTCGCGTGTGGCAATAATTTCCTGATCCCATAACCGCGAATCATTGTAGCACTGGATTAGATAAAGCAGGGCCTTTGGATACGTGTCGCCTGATTTCGGGTGTTTCAAAATCTGCTTGAACGCTGAAATCGCATTGGGAATTTGCTGCGATTTATAATAAAAGTCGCCCAAATTAAAATAAGTCAAAACAGCAACCTCACTGTCCGGGTATTTCGCTGGAATCGCCGTCAGGATTTTCAACGCATCCTCGGCGTGTTTAGAAATTAAGTAAACTGCTCCGAGCCCAAATTCTCCCCGGGCTGCAAATTCCGTATTCTTGTTGTCTTTTTTTAGTTTTTTAAATGCTTTCTCTGCCAATTCAAAGTTTTTAGTTGCGAGATAAATATTTGCCCGCTCTAGTAGAAATTGCGCCTCCTCTTGCTTTGTTTCTTTATACTTTTTTTTGAATGACTTAATGGCCAAATCCGCATCGGCAAATTTTTGCTGCTTAATCAAGCACTTGATCGCCTGGCTCACCGGATATTTTTCCTGCTCTATATCCCTTGCAAATTGACCTGCTGAAATATAGTGCGACCTGGCCTGGGCATTTAATCCTTCCTTGAACAGCATATCTGCCAGCGCAAGTTGAGCCTCAAATTTATATCGAACCTGCGACGAGTGTTTCAAAATACCCTGATAATACTCCTTCGCAAATGCAAGATTTTCCTGTCTTAGGGCGATCCGGGCAACTCCTAAAAGCGCTTCGTCAAGCTTTTTGTGTTCTGGGTTGTGCTGGACAAATAGAACGTATCTTTCCAACGCCTTAGAATCTTCTCCAAGATTTTCGTAGGCACGTGCCTCCCGCAAACCGATTGACAGGTCAAACGCAACTCCGTTTTTTCCAGAAAATTCAGGCAAGTTGTTCTGAAGTTCTTTGTAAATATCGAGCGCCGACTGATAATCCCCATTTTCAAAACGAGTGTTTGCCAATTCCAATTGCGCCTGCAGGGCAAGTGGAGAATAAAAATATTCTAACTCAATTCTTTGCAAGTCTTGAATCGAAGTCTCCATATTGCCGAATTTGTTGTGTAATTTAGATCTCAGCAAAAGCGCTGCCGGAATAAATTCACTTTTCGGGTAAGCCTCAAAAAAAACGTTCAAATCTGCAAATGCGGCGGAATCCTGACCAAGATAATTTAAAGCGGCAGCCGTGTGGAAGTTTGCTTTTTCAAAATAAATGCTTTCAGGATAATCCCCCACAATCTGCCTATAATAGTTCAATGCCGCACTCGTGGAGACTGAATCGTTTTCAGTGGTTTTTTCGAAATAGAAATCGGCAAGTTGAATTAACAGAAGATCCGAATACTTGCCCTCAGGAAATTTTTCCTGCCAGCGTGCATATAATTCCAGAAGTCTTGTTTGTTTTTTCCCCACCGAGAAAAGAGTGTCCAGCTCCATTTGAGCTAACATGAACTCCACATTTTCCACTTTTTTAAAATCGGAGAAGTTTTCAGGTATCTGACGTAACCACACTGCTGCGCTATCCAAATATGCAGTCGATTTTTGGATCTCATTGTTCAGTACTGACTTATCTGCCATTTTAGAATAACACAGCCCTAAATAGTAAACAATCTCTCCCCTGTCAGGGCCATTACCGGATTCGGACAATATTTTTTTGAAGGTCTGAACTGCATTCGGGAAGTCTTTTATTTGAAAATAAAACTTGCCCAATTCAAAATCCCAATTCCCCGAATCTTTTGTCGCGATAAATTTGCCCAGCAAGCCGGAAATTTGATGGAGTCCGTTCTCGATATTAATTGTTTCTGAAATTAAACGAGCTCTATTTTTGACCCACTTGAAATCATCACCCGCGGGATAGCGCTCCAGATAATTTTGATACTCTTTTAGCGCTAATCGGTAGTCACGCAGCTTTTCATAACAACGTGCAATGCCCGCCTGGGCCTCGTCAATCCGCCGGCTGCGAGGAAATCGATCTATATAATTCTGATAGGCCCGAAGCGCTCTGGTGTAATCTTTAAACCCTTTTTCAAAGAGCTCCGCCTCCATAATCTGGATTTTCTTTTGTTTTGAACTTTCGGGAAATTGCTTCTTGTATCCCGCTATTGTTTTCAATGCCTTTTGCTTCTGCCCGCTTTTCATCAATACTTCGATGAGTTTAAGATAGCTGTCTTCAGGGAAATGGGCGGACTCACTCCCACTCTTTGAATTATTTGCGTTTTCAATAACCCGTCGCAATCGGGTCTCGGCCAGTTGGTATTTACCCTGCAGGTCGTGAACCACCGCTATTTTATAGTCGATTTCATTTTGAAGTTCTGCAAATGCAGATTGTTCCGCCCTATGGTAGTTTTCCGTAGCTTGTTCAAATTGTTCCTTTGCAAGGTAAAGGTCACCTTTTCTTAAATAAACTTCCGGCGCTAATTGAGAGTCTTTGAACCGTGTTAGGTATTCATCGAAATAGGTCAACGCTTTATTAAGGTCCCCTTGATTTTGAAATAAAACTCCCAAGTGATACAAGACTCTTTCGGCTTCATTACTGTTATGAAATTCTCCGACAATTTTTGTGTAAATTTCGAGCGCTTCGTCTAACTGGCCGAGTTTTTCAAAAACTTGTGCGCGAAGCAAATAACTTCGCGGGTCTTTTAAATCCGGGCCTAATACCCGAAAAACACTTTCGATTTGAGACAGTGCCTCGGTATAATCGCCCCGGTCGAAATAAATTTCCACGATTTTTAAATGGGCGTCTACTCTTTCCGGGGAATCCGGATAAGCGGAGACGAGCTCAAAAAGAACCGCCAGGGCTGAGCTGGCGTCATCTATTTTTAAAGAGGCTTTTGCGGACTCGAAGAAAGCGGTGGCTGCTTTATCACTTTCTTTGTGAAAGGCGGGCACACGTTTGAACAGCGCTGCAGCATTAGCGAAATTGTGCATTCCTGCCTGGCATTGGGCTAATCGAAACCTTGCATCGGGAAGAAAATTTGACTGTGGGTAATTGATCTCCAACTCTTTATAAGAATCGAAGGCGCTTTGATAATCTGAATTGGCAAAATAGGCTTGTCCCGACAAATACAAAGCGTCGTCAGCCTTTTCATTGCTTGAAAACTTTCTGGAGAATTCTTTGAATTGTCCAGCTGCAAGGTTGTATAGTTTGTCCTCGTACAGCTGCTGCGCGAAGAAGAATTCCTTGTCGGCCTGAGTTTCTTGCGCCGTAACACCCGGTAAACAGAACCCTATAAAAACCAATAAAAACAATATTGTAGAAAAAAACTTCTTGAACATACCTTTACCCTAACACTTCCAGGTTAGCATATTTTGCCATCAGCTTTTTTTTGCCGACCTCATAAAAATTCACTGTTAATTTCATGTTTTCGCCTTGGCCCTCTTTATTTAAGATCTTTCCAAGGCCAAACATCGAATGTTTGACTTCAGCGCCAACATAAACAGCGCTATTTTCCTGGGAAAAGTCCTCATAAGCGGGCATGGTATCAGCTTTCGGTGTGTGGCCTTCTCTATAAGAAGGCCGCCTTTTGAAGTCGTAATATTTCCGCAAATCTTTCCGATCGGTGAACTCCGGATCTATTTCAGTGATAAATCGTGAGGGCATATTTCTTGAAGTCTCACCAAAGCGCATTCTTTGCGCAGACCAGGTCAAGTACAATTTTTCCATGGCGCGTGTGGCCCCCACATAAAACAACCTGCGTTCTTCTTCCAAATCGTCCGTGTTTTCGAAGCTTCTGGACAAAGGAAACAAGCCCTCCTCAAGGCCGGCGATGAAAACCACCGGAAATTCCAAACCCTTTGCGCTATGAAGGGTCATCAATGTAACCGCATTGGATTTATTGTCCCATGTATCAATATCTGTAACTAAAGAAACTTCTTGTAAAAAATCGTCTAAAGTAGCGTTATTGTGTAATTTTTGAAAGTTTGCGATTGCAGACAGTAATTCCCTGACATTTTCAGAGCGTATGGTTGCCTCCTCGGTGCCGATTTCCTTAAAAGACTTGAGAATACCAATTTCGTCCACAATACTTGTTGCAATTTCCCCCGCAGACAATTCGTCTTTAAGTGAAGCGTATTTGTTAATCAATGCATGAAACTCAGCAATATTATTTCGAATACGCTGCGAGATTGTTTCTAATTTCCCTACTTTACCTGAAGCTTCTAACATCGAAATATCAGCATCACGAGCGAATTGTTCAAGTTTCCCTATAGAACTCTCCCCTATTCCGCGTAGGGGAAAGTTCACAACTCTCTTGAAACTGATTGAGTCCCTGGAGTTGCAAATTAAACGTAAATAAGCCAGCACGTCTTTGATTTCCTTCCGCGCGTAAAACTTTACCCCTCCAACAATTACATATGGAATCCCCGAGGTTCGGAGCGCGTCTTCTAAGACACGCGACTGTGAGTTTGTCCGGTATAAAATGCTGAAATCACAAAAATTACGAGCCTTCTGCTGAAGCTCCTCTTTAATTAATTTTACGATAGTAACTGACTCCGAAATATCATCATCGATATCCAGCACTGCTACTTTCTCACCAGCCCCTTTATCCGTCCACAACTTCTTTTTCCTTCTGCTTGAATTTTTTTCAACCACGCAATTAGCCACATCCAAAATATATTGTGTCGACCGGTAATTTTGTTCGAGGTGAAAAACACTACAATCGGCATAATCTTTCTCAACAGAGAGAATATTTTGAATATCTGCCCCTCGCCATCTGTAAATCGACTGGTCGTCATCCCCGACCACACACAAATTCCTGTGCTTTGCCGCCAGCATTTTTAGCAGCAAGTACTGGGTTCGATTCGTATCTTGATATTCATCTACTAAGAGATATTTGAACTTCTCTTGATACTTTTCCAAGACATCCGGAAACTGTTCGAAAAGGTAAATTGGGTTTACCAGCAGATCATCGAAATCCATGGCGTTATTTTTTTTCATCAGATTTTGATAGTGGAAATAAACCAGCGCTGACGTTTCTTCGATAGGTTCTTTTGCGGTGGCATTGAACTCGTCCGGCCCAATGAAAAGATTTTTCGCGCCGTTAATTCGCGCTTGAATAGTATCAGGGTTATAATGCTTGTGTGAAATATTCAGCTCCGTCATAACATTTTTAATAAACCTGAGCTGATCATCTCGATCGAAGATTAGAAAATTCCTTTCATAACCAAGGTGGTGTCCCTCGATGCGGAGAATACGAGCACAAATCGAGTGGAAAGTCCCGGTCCATGCTTCATTTCCCATCCCTTTCAAAAGCTTGACGATTCTATCTTTCATCTCGAGCGCCGCTTTGTTGGTAAAAGTCACCGTCAAAATTTCCCACGGTTTCACGCCGATTTCTTGAATTAAATAAGCAACGCGATAGGTCAAAACGCGAGTTTTTCCGCTGCCGGCTCCAGCAAGAATCAGCACCGGCCCTGAAGTGCACTGCACCGCCTCTCTTTGCGCCGGGTTAAGCGCGTCAAGCAAGTGATTCTTCTTAGCGCCTTGTTTTTTTTTGGATTTCTCGCTCAATTGCTTTTAACCTCTTTATCTTAACTCTATATTTGTCAAATTTAGCTTTAGCGCGTAAATGTTCTTTAAGTGTTCTGCTGAACGTGTGCGATCCGTCACCGTTGGCTACGAAATAAAGGTAACCAACATTTTTTGGGTACAAGCTAGCTCTGATTGAAGCCAACCCCGGGTTATTGATCGGGCCCGGTGGCAGGCCTTTGTATCTGTAAGTATTATATGGCGAGTCAATTTTCAGGTCTCGAATCAAAAGACGTCTTGGGCCATCTTCAATGATGTATTGAATGGTTGGATCAGCCTGAAGACGCATGCCTCGCTTTAAACGGTTATGGTAAACTGCAGACACAGTCGAACGTTCAGAATCAAGAACAGTTTCACCCTCAATTATTGAAGCAAGCGTTAGGGTTTCGACCACGGAACGACCTTGTTCTGCCGCTCTATTTCGGAGTGAATCGTTGAAATTGGTTTTGAACTCATTCACCATAATTGAAATAATGTCTTCTGATTTCATGCCCCAGTAAAAGTTGTAAGTGTCGGGGAAAAGAAAACCCTCGAGAGTTTTTGCTTTAACCCCAAGATTCTTAATAAAATCAGGATCATTCACCAATTGCATGAATCGAGTGGAATCAATCTCGGTTTGATCTTTCAGAATTCCGGCGATTTGTTTGGCCTGTATCCCTTCAAGAATCCGAACGCTTTCAACAGTAACCTTGCCTCCGGTCACCTGCTTTAATAAAGCGTAACTTGAAAGCCCTCCTTGAATTTCATATTTCCCCGCTTTTAGCTTGCTTCTCAAATTTAGCAGCCAAGCGGTACTTTTAAACTTAAACGAATTATGAATGATTTCATTTTTTAGCAGTAACTTCGTGATCGAGTAAAATGACGCGCCTCGGCTAATTTTTAGAGGAAAGAAGTCGCCGCTCTTCCCACTCACAATTGGCGAAAAAACCAACCAGACGAGGGTAGAAATAATTATAAAAGCTGCCGAAGAGGCTATTGCGGCAATTAAATTCCTTTTTTTTATCAATCTCCGGTTCCTTTTCGCAGCAATTTCTCCTGAAGTCATCTGAACATAAGCAGAATATTATAAAGGGAATGCGAATAAGCCGCAATTCCGTACCCCCGAAAAATGAAAATAATGGCGAAGACAGAACCGGCGGTAAATCTGAACAAAAAAGAATTTACTTGAAACGGCTCATTGAAAAGCTCCAAATAGTGAAAGAGCGAGAAGAATAATGAACTCAGAAAAAAGGCGATGGTATATATTACAAATTTATTTCTAAGCGTTTTTTTTAGTATCCAAAAAATACCGGTAATGAGAAGAAAGCGAAAAACGAATTCCTCGTAAATCCCAGCGCCTAAACTTAAAACCAATGAATTTATTTTTGATTGGCTAAAAAGGATTTCCCGGGCGCCCAACGAAACCTCTGTAAGGGTGCCCACCACCAGTCCCAATAGCGCTCCATAAATCAGGCTTTCCAGGAACATATAGCAAAACAACACAGGTTCTGCATTTTTCCGGATCCATCTTTTTTTTTAAGAACATAAAAAATTAAACACGAAGCGAGCAGTCCAACAAGAATCCAAACCGGCAGATTGACGGATTCCAAGCCGTGTCTTATTAAAAAATCCAATCCCGTTCTAAGGTTGCCATTCCAGCCATCGTTCAATCTGAATGCAACAAATTCATAAATGCACCAAATCGGAGCTACAAATAAAAAGCTCAGAACGGGCGTCCGGGAAGGATTTCGATATTTACTACTGAAAATGGAATGCAAAATCTGACTCTCAAAGGTTGCGGGCGGTAACAGCTTTATTAATTAAAGTTAAAAATATACAAATTAGATGGTTAATGTCAATACTTTAATTAAGCCAATTTTTACTTTTGGGCTTGACAATTTCCGTATTTTTGATATATTAGCATGGCTTTCCAAATGATATTTATTTAGTAACTCAAGAGTGATCAAATGCTGGCACAAGTTACAATTACTCCAGTTGGCACCGGAGAAGAATTAAAAGAAATGATAGCTAAAGCCGTAGCCATTGTCGAAAGAAGCGAATTAGATTATCAACTCACTTCGATGGGAACGATTATTGAGGGTGACTGGGATGAGATTATGGTTATCGTGAAGAAATGCCATGATGAAATTAGAAACTTTGCTGAGAGAGTTGTCACGAATATTGTAATCGATGACCGGAAAGATCTACAAAACCGGCTCAGGAATAACGTGCTTGAAGTAGAATATGCGTTGGGTAAAGATTTGAAAACTGATGGACTAACCTAAAGAAACTAAAGATTTTAACAGTTCTCTAAAGCGTGACTCGTCACGCTTTTTTTGTCTAAATTAAAGAGAAAAGATGAATTTGGAAAATAAAGTTGCTCTCATAACGGGTGCAGCACACCGGGTTGGAAAATCAATCGCGCTCGGCTTGGCTCATGAAGGGATGAAAATTGCCCTGCATTTTAATCGATCTCAAGAGCTCGCAAATCAAACCCTGGAAGAGATTGAAGCGCTTGGCGCAAAGGCTTTTGCAATTCAGGGGGACTTTGCCGACGTGGCCCAAATTAAGAATGTCGTAAAAAAATGTCACGAACACTTTGAACAAATTGATGTCCTGATCAATAACGCCGCGCTTTATTTCAAAACGCCGGTGGGCGAGACCTCAGAATCAGACTGGGATAACCTAATTGATATTAATTTAAAGGCTCCTTATTTCTGTGCGCAGTATGTCTCCAGTCTAATGAAGCAGCAAAAGCATGGTCAAATCATCAACATAGCGGATGTGGCCGGCATTTCACCCTGGCCTGAGTTTATTCCATACAGCGCTTCAAAGGCCGGTTTGATTGCGGTTACCAAAGGCATGGCCAAAGCTCTGGCGCCTAATATTCAAGTAAATGCAATTGCCTCAGGTACAATCTTAATGTCGGACGATGCAACTGAAGAGTATAAGAATGAAATTAAAGATTCGACCCTTCTCAAAAAACTCGGTACACCTGACGATATCGTCAATGCGGTAATTTTCCTTTTAAAAGGAAGCGACTTTATAACTGGGGAGGTTGTTGTGGTGGATGGTGGCAGGCTGCTGGTTTAGTTGTTTATGGATGCTATCAATGGGTGCCTTCTTAGAAGAACAATGTTTTCTTTGGAAAGAGTCCGAAAATTCCTCCAGTATGAATAAATAAAATATTTTCATTTGCCTTAAACCTGCCCTGACGAATCTGGTCCGACAACCCCAACATGGCCTTACCGGTATAAACCGGATCTAAAATAACTCCTTCGGCCCTCGCCACTTTTTTGATTGTATCAATTTCTTTCTGACTACTCAGCCCGTATCCCTTGCCTACATAGCCATCGATGATGCTGATGTCCTTTTGTTCGATTTTAACAGCCAGTTCATAACGCTTTTGCATGTCCTTTAATAAACTGGATATTTTCCTGACAAAATAGGATTCATCATCACAAATGTTGATTCCGTGAATTTGAGCCGGCAAATCATAAAGAAATTTTCCGAGCAACAGTCCAGCATAGGTTCCTCCAGAGCCGACCGCTACAACGATATGGTCAATTCTCAATTTCAGAGATTTGATCTGATGCGCCAGTTCCTCTGTTGCCTTGAGATATCCCAGCGACCCAACTGCGTTAGATCCTCCCTCGGGAATAATATAAGGTTTATGTCCTTTTGCTTTTAATTTTTCAGCAAGCCCCAGCATGACATCGTCAACTCGCATGTATTCTTCCGGAGTGATATACTCAAATTCAGCCCCAACCAACCTACCGATGAACAAATTTCCCTCGAGGGGTGCACTCATGCTGCTTCTGAGGACAAGCAGGGATTTGAGGCCTACCTTTGCGGCAGCAACGGCAGTAGCCCTGGCATGATTCGACTGGGAGCCCCCACAGGTTATTACATAGTCGCATTTATTTTGTAGGGCTTCTGCTAATAAAAATTCGAGTTTTCGAACTTTATTGCCGGTCATTCCGACACCTGTTAGGTCATCGCGTTTGATATAAATTTGCGGACCTTCAAAGATCTTCGAAAGTCTTTCAAGTTTTTCAATCGGGGTAGGCAGCTGCGCTAAATCAATCGACTTTGGAAAATCAAATGCCATGTCAGATACATCTCCGGCTTGGATTCATGAACTTGGAATTAAAAGATAAGGCTGCTAATATAACAAGCCGCCTTTTCAAAACCAAACTTCATGTCAAGAATATATTAATTTTTAAAATATGGACCGTTAACGAATCAAAACGCAGCGACTTTAAAAGGTTCAGGAGTGAAAGATACTAGGAAAAGAAGAATAGTCAAAAGGCCAATTATTATTCGTTTCGTGTCAACGGGAGTTTCATCCAAAGTTGGCGGATGCTTGTATCCAAGCCAAATCAGCATAATAAGTAGCAGAATCCAGCCATGAAATATAAAGATTGCGATCCCGCCAAATGCAAGAAGTGCCGCGGTTGCAACAAACTTATGCCCCTTCCCGATAAGGGCATAAACGATATGACCGCCATCAAGCTGGCCGATTGGGAGTAAATTAAGAGCAGTTATAAATAACCCCGCCCACCCGGCGTAGGCTAAAGGATGAAGGACTACATCCTGATTTTCCGGCAAAACACCTATGGCTAAATTAGAAAGTTTTGCAAATAAGAACGATTCGCCCAAATATATCATTTCACTCGTAGCGGCAGGATGAGATTCGATAATTTCGGAGAGTTGGATCCCAAAATAAATAGCTGGCATGGTCAGAAAAAGACCGGCCAGAGGTCCTGCTACGGCCACATCAAAGAGTGCCTTACGGCTTGGAATTCTGGACTCCATTTTGATGACTGCACCGAGGGTTCCAAAAGGATTAATAAGCGGAGGGAACGGAATAAAAAAGGGCAGCGTGGCCCGTATTCCGTATTTCTTACACATAATGTAATGCCCCATTTCATGAGCCAGTAAAATGGAGATAATTGCACCACCATACCATAAACCTGCCTGCCAGTTGCCATTTCCAAGCCATCCGGTTAAAAATGTGGTCACGCAAGTAGCCAGAAAAAGATACAGATTCAATCTGGGATTGTCGCTACTGAGCTTATCAAATATTCTCAATCGTCTTCGAGAATATTGTCGCGAATAAAATTCATCGTGCTGTGGGTAACCGTTATCCATTAGTGCTCAATTATTCCTTAAACGAATTGTGAGTGCTTTCTCCCTCGGTATTTTGCAAGTATTCCATAGAAAATTCCACACTTCTGTGCGATCAAAGCAACCGGACTCTCCAAATAAAGAAATTGGCTTGTCAGATTTGACTTCGTATACGCCATCGATAAATTTGAATTTATTTGGATCCCTGAATTCTATTTTTAGAATCTTAGTTATTAAAATGTGGGCACCCCTGTCACCTATTTTATTTCATGCCTGCTAATATCAAGTAGACATCATCTTTAATTGGATTGGGAGAAAATTCATAAACGCCATCTATAATCGTGTCTAAGATTTCATCAACAGAGAGGTAGATGCTCGATTTAAAAAAATCAATAAAGCCATTTATTCCGAGTTGTTTCCCTTTGGCATCTTCCGCTTCAATGATACCGTCTGTGTACATAATGACCCTGTCCTTGGGCCCAGTCATTACAATATCTTGAATAAATTTATTTTCGGCCTTTTTTTCATACCCGATGATCACATTTTGGGATTCAAGCTGGATAAACTTATTTTCCCTGCTTTTCCACAAAATGATAGCCGGGTGAGCGCTACCGGCATAAGTAAACGAACCTTTTCTTAAATTAATGACCCCGGAAAACATGGTCAAAAATGTCGCCATTCCTTCAAAAGCTTCAAAAATAAAATTATTGACTCGGTGGAGAATTGTCGATGGTTGTCGCTGCTCACGGACATGCTTTCTTATCTCACTGCAAACCCGATTTACTAACAATGCAGCAGTAATGCCATGTCCGGTGACATCAACCAAAGTCAGGTAGATATTTTCTGCACCGTCGTAATAAATATCAGCAAAATCCCCGCCTACTCCAATCATTGGCATGTATCTTACTTTAACATCTACCGCAGGCAAAACGATGGATTGCGGCACGAGGCTCCTCTGTACTTGTTCAGCGAGCGCTAAATCTTTTTTGATCATTTCCTGGTGTTCGGCCAGTTCTTTCTGCTGCTTCTCCACCTGCAGTCTTAAGTCACGTCTCTCTAGCGCCTTTTGCACCTTCAAGCGAAATTCTTCCATGTCGATTGGTTTGGTGAGATATTCAAACGCCGACAATTTCATCGCTTCCACAGCGCTCGAGATCGTGCCATGACCGGTGAGGATTAACACCTCTGTATTTTCAGAGTAACGTTTAACTGTCTTCAAAACTTCCAGTCCCCCGACCTGCTTCATATGAAGATCAGATATAACTAATGCGTACTCCTGTTTCTTGAGTTCATCCTCAATCTGCTTGCCGTCGGAAAAGGTTTTAACTTCGTGGCCGTCTTTTTTTAAAACCTCAGAAAGCAGATATGTAATGGATTTTTCGTCGTCAACTACTATTATTGAAGCCATAGAAAATGTTATTTATAAGAAAGAAACCCTTAAGAAAGGAAACTAATTATGATCAAAATCAAGAAAGCAGGAGGAAGGAGCCCCAGGATAGCCATAACCAAACTAATGAACTTTCATGGTTAAAATTGTAATATCATCAGACTGGGGCGCTCCTTTTGAAAAATCCTTCACCGAATCAATCAGGCTTTGTATGATATCTTCAGCAGAGCATTCAAAGTTTTTTAGGACGCATTCCTGAATGCGTTTGTCTTCAAATTCTTCTTCATTGCCGTTCATCGCTTCTGAAACCCCATCTGTGAACATGACCACGCAATCACCCGATTTAAGCGAAATGGTCTCTGACTCGTATTTTATATTAGGCATCATGCCCAGAATGAGTCCCCCGGTCTCAAAAAGTTGAAACGAGCGATCTTTGTGGAACAGATAGGGTGGGTTGTGTCCCGCATTTACTGTGGTGAATTTTTTCTCCTTGACATCAAGCACGCCAAAAAAGAATGTAATGAATTTATCGAAGCCCGTATTGCGATAAATTAAATTATTAATTCGATATGTTATTTCAATGATATCCAGATCAGTATTTACCAGCGCGTGCAAACTAGCCTGCAGGTTGGCCATTAATAAGGCCGCCGGAGCCCCTTTCCCTGAAACATCAGCAATGGTAATAACATATTTGTTGTCGTTTAATTTAATGCAGTCATAATAATCTCCGCCAACCTCAAGGGATGAAATATTGATTGCTGCTATTTCAAAATTTTCGATCTTGGGGCAGGCATCAGGAAGGAGCTGTCTTTGAATTTCTCTGGCTACCTGAAGCTCCTTCTCCAGTCTTTGTTTTTCTAAGGTTTCCTCAAACAGGCGGGCATTTTCAACTGAAATCATGGAGAGATTGCCCAGAGTTGTCAAGAAATTCAGCTCATCTTTGTTGAATTTAAGATTGGTGATTTTTTCCCCGAGTACAACCACACCTTTCGTTTCGTTTTGGATACGCATCGGGAAAAAAGCCGCAATTCCCAAGTCTTTTAAAAGCAGGCCAAACTTAGATTCATCTTCCTCTTCAATTAATACTGATTTTTCCGCAGCTAGCAATTTACTATGAAATTTAGGATCATTAATTGTTTTCAGTTCGTCCTCACCCTGAAAGCCTTTGTTTAAAGCAAGCACTACTTTGTCATTTTCAACCAAAAATATCAAACATCGCTTAACCATTAACTCACCCATGATGGAGTAAGCCAGGAGATTTAGCACTTTGTCAATTTCAAATGTTGAATTTAACTCTTTTCCTATTTCGAAGAGTGTATTGAGCTCTTGAACACGTTTGTCTAATTGCCGATTAACATCGTTAAGTTCTTCGAATATTATCCCGTTTTGGATTGCTGTTGCCGCGATATTCGAAAGAGAATGCAGATACTCCAATTCAGAGTCCGACAAAGCATCACCGATAAGTTTTTTTCCAAACCCGATCAAGCCGAGTTTTTTTTGATCATGGAGAATTGGAATTATCAATTCAATGCCATTCTTCAGAAGAAGGGCTTGCCATGGAGAAGCCGGAAATTCACTTAAGTAAGTTGGACTCGAGGGATAATTGTCTACCTGAATACGATTTCCGGAGAGCGACTTAGGAATGCCTTTAAGTGACTCAATCGCAAAGGCATTACTGCCTTTCGAAATCAAAATCACCCCTTTTGTAATTAAGAGCTTGCCCATCGGAGTGAGAAGAATCGTGTCGAGGATTTTCTTTAAATTAAGGGAGGAATTCAGGGCTTTGCTTAGATCAAATAAAGCCTGAAGTTCGTAAAGCTTCTCGTCTAAATAAGTGAATCTTTTTTCCTCTTTCGTTACTTTTTCCACGGGACCGATTTGAGTTGATAAATAGAGAATGGACAACTGGCGGGTCAGCTAAAATACTTGATCATTTTGACCTTATTTTTCAAGCCAGGTTTTATTTCAAACTCAACCTTATCCATCAAAGTTTTTATCAAACATAAACCAAGCCCCCCCTTACGTCCTTCTTTTATTGATTCATTTAAATCGGGTAGCTTTATTTCATCCGGATTGAAGCCCTTGCCTTTATCGGCAACGATAATAATCAATTTCTTTCGATCGACCTTGATTGAAACTTCAATCATTTGGTTTGAGTTGTTGGCATAGGCGTGCTTAATTACGTTCGTGCAGGCCTCATCTACCGCGAGCTCGATCTTACTTGCTTCATCAGTATTAAACCCTATCCGTCTGGCAACTTTTGAAACGACATCCCGAATAATCGAAAGGTTATCGGATTGACTTGGTATCTTTAATTGATACTCTTTCAGAATTTTAGGCAAGATATATACCTTCTTTATTTAAGCCCATGTTTAGCCGATTCGGGATTCTACCATCATTTCCATTCTAGGATTCTCCAAATTTCTCCAATGCCTTCGCTTCTTCATCCAAAATATCATACAATGTCGGGAAACCCAAAAGGTCGAAAACTCTGAAGATTTTGGGCTTCATATCGGTTAGCTTAATATCACCGCCATTTTTTCTGATGTCTTCAATGAATCCCATAAAAACACCGAGGCCGGCGCTGCTGATATAACTCAGATCCTGGAAATTGACAAGGATGTTATATTTCTTAGCGTCGGCTAACTTTTGGAACTCGCTTTCTAAATCAGGCGCCGTATGAGCATCCAAGTACCCTTTAATATAAAGGATAGAAACGTCACCGTTTTCACTTTTTGAAACCTCAAACCCTTCCATTGACTCCTCCTTAGAAAATACAATAGCGATAACCCCAAGAATCTATACTAAGTAAATTTATACAGTTTCTTCATGAGCAAGGACAAAACGAAAACTCCAAGTATAAACTTTCTTAGCTATAATATACTACATCTTTTGAAATTATCAATAGCTAACCGAAATTAAATCCGACTAACTTAGTTGGTTCTGCCCTGGTTTTGCACGCCTATTAGATCTGGAAATGTTAGGTCCTTAAAGAAACTTATGATCTCCCCATCTGATGAAAGCCTATAAACGGTGTGCCCAAAGACATCCGAGACTAAGAGATTATTGTTGAACTTGTTTACGGATATATCAGCTGGAGTAAAAGGTCCGGCAACATCAAGAAGCATTTCTCCAGACGAGGAAAACTTGTATAAATTCGCTGGGCTTTCATTTATTATCCAGACATCGCCTGAGTTTTCATTAATTGCAAGCTTCTCGGGTGAGGTCAGAGGTGAATTAATCTCCAATAAGAAGTCTCCATTTTCGTCGATTTTCACGACCTTTGTTGCGCCAACCAACCAAACGCTGCCATTCACAGAATTGACTTCCATAGATACGATCGAGTCGAACTGTACACCCGACTTCATAACTTCGCTACCATCTGAAAGGATTCGGGAGGCTGTATTTGTTTGGCTGTCAGCGACCCAGCAGTTGCCATTTCTTTGATCTGTTGTGACTAAAATCGGTGTTGCAAAAGTGTGGACCGTAAAAAGGATGTTTCCTATTGAATCAAGTTTTGTGACAGTACTTTGTGGTGGATCAGCAACCCAGATTGTATTGGAATTGTAATCGAGGGAAACATCAGTCGGGCGATCAAAAGGAATAAAATGATCATCAATCTTTCCATTAGGCGTAATCTTTTTTAGATTAGACTCTATCCCGGCAAAGATATCCAACACCCATAATTCCCCTGTTATTGGATTTGGTTCTATGTCAATAATCGTCGAAAACCTCTCTGTTCTAAGTATGAGATGCCTCGAATCATGGGTCAATTTTATGACTTGCTGACTCCGCTTTTCAGTGACCCAGGTAAAAGTTGGGCCGGGAATGATTTTAACAACCTCTGAACGCAAACTTTCAAAAGTATCGCCGCCTGCAGAAATTTGATACTCATACTCAACATCAAATGCTAAACCGAACTCCCTGAAGGTATTTGACGGGGCTGACACAAAGGCATGAGATACAAACCCAGTGTCAACTCCGGTACGGCGGTATATTTGATAACCAGCCAAATCATTTAATTTGAGTATATCCCAGTTTAGAAATACAGTATCTTGAATTGAAATAACATTAAGTCCGGTTGGACGTCCCAAGGTTACCAGGTTTTTAGGGTCAAGCGGATTCGATCGTTCGCGATCAGTGCACGATACAAGCAAAATTACCACAGCAAATTTGGTAAAAATATGAAAGTCGAACAATTTGAGCCGCAATATAAAATTATAAAATAGTATACGAAATATTATAGCTAAGTTACACGAAAAACCGTAACATATACTAGCCTGCATTATTCATGAATTCTGATGAGGTATGTTCGTAGTACAGCCTTTAGGCTGCCATGAGCACGCTAAAGCGTGAACTACAAACTATGTCATGACAGGTTGCTATTGTTGTTTTGTACCTAAAACGTAGGTTTATG
>SMXC01000221.1 GCA_004356825.1 Caldithrix sp. | reverse complement strand
GTCGATAGGGAATTATAATTGACTTTAATCATTTGGGAATACCCCCAGGCATGGCTTATGCGTGGAGCCGCACCCGCAAGGGCGGTTGGGCGGTGGCTTGCAGCCCGATTCTGGGCACAACCATCACCCTGGATAGATTGGGTAGAAGGGGATATGTTTCAATGCCATCGTATTATCTTAAACTAACTCGTGGTTAATGAACCGCCGTATTCGAGACCCGAACGTACGGTGGTGTGAGAGGCGCACTCCGGTCTAGCGGCCGGAGCCGCCTACTCGATTAGAAACCGTATTAATCCATTTTAATATAGTTGGTAAATAACTAGGTTCAAGTTTTGACCAGTAAGGAAAATCGCTTTCACCCTCGTATGTCATTGAATGAGATGCATACTCAATGGTGACAATATTAAAATTCTCATTATTTGCTTTCTTTAAAGCATTTTCAATGACTTTATGACTATTTCTCGGAATTACAATATCGGACATTCCTTGTACTATTAATATTGGGTGCTTGACCTTTTCAAAATGGGGGATAGGGGAATAACTAGGGTCGTAAAGGATTTCATCTGTTAATTCAGGAATCCATAATTGTTGATACCATTCCGAATTCTCGTATTTACCCAAACGCTTTTCCAATTCTCTCCTAGAGAGTTCCCCATTTAGGTATTCGAATACCCCTCTTTGAACATGAGTTGCCGTCTCGATGAATTCTTCATCTATTTGTTCTCGAAGGCGATTCATCATAAAGTTCAAGTCACTTTCACGCAATGTACTACCTGGGGTTGATACTGAAATTCCATATCCTAATTCAGGTATCTTATTCAACATTAATGGCACTTTAGCACCACCTTGACTGCTGCCAATTATCCCGATTTTGGAAAGCGGAATATTCACTTTCTTTGAGAAAAAGTGGATAGCATTTATATCATCTGTGGTTAATTCTTCTATTGTAACATTGTTTAAATCACCTTCCGATTTTCCAGTCCCTCTCTTATCAAAGTGAAAGATGGTAAATCCCTTCTTCACGAAATAAAGAGCTTCTGAACTTGTACTGCTCCTATCCGCAAGACCTGAAGAGGTAACAAAGAATAGACCTTGATTTTTTGGATTTGATGGCAGCCAGATGGTTCCTTGAAGGGAAAGTCTATTTGACTCAAATTTGACATCCTCTCTTGTTAAGGCTTCCTTATTTTCCAATTCTTGTTTCTTTAGCTCATAAGGATATGAAATTGATTCAACATTAAGCACACCTGTTAGGGTTTTTGTTTTAGAGTGATATTTATTACTAAATTGATAAGTGTAATAATCACTTTGAAGTACAAATTTTATTGAATCACCACTCACAACGACATCTCTTGTTGGGATTCGATAGGCGTTTTGCTTAAGGCTTGTAAAAAATGTCTTGAATCCTGTTAAGTCTCTACTTATATCAAATTCAATTTGAATTTCAAAATTGCCATATTTGAAATCTCCTATGTATGTGCCTTCTATTTTATTCTCAATATTCTCGCTATTGTAGTCGCAAGCTGTTAGTACTATAAGAAGTAAAAAGAAGTTAGTTTTGAATTTGTCATTATTCATACTTTTATCTTTCTTTAAAATAATTTTCCTGTAACTTTATCTATTTGAATACGGCGCGCATAACGGTGGAGTTCAGGCGCAGCAGGCCCACGCCTTCGCTCAAACAAGCTACGGAGACGATGACCTTGGGTAAGCTCAAACCCGCTCGCCTGCTGTCGCCTGGTTAGGCCCCGACCTGTGAGGAAACAACGCGCCTTCTCGATAAGAAAAACACGCTCACAAGAGCAAGAATCCACATCAAGATGATCCCCCAAATATAGATCTCCAACTGATGGGCAGAGGAGGGCTCCGGCAACGCTGAAAAAAGTATGTTCTTCGAAGCATTAAAGGTCAGGTGGAACACGATAGCTATCAGCACACTGCCCCGCGTATAATTGAATACGACCGTGAATAAGATCGCTTCAGCCGTAATCTGAGCTAAATACAACAACACTGAGAACAACGAAATCTCCAAAAACGAAGGGATCGCTGCACCCGGAAACCAGAACATCGGCGTGTGCCAGAACGTCCAGGCCACGCCAAGAATAAGGCTGCTTACCAGCGGCGAGAAGCGGGCTTGGAGCCTGGGTAAAGCAAATCCACGCCATCCTAGTTCTTCCCCTAGTGGACCGAAGGGCAGCGCGATAAGCAGATAGAGCGGGATGGCGGCAAGCAAACTGCCGGGCATGAACATTGCTAGGGCCGTCTCTCGAAAGTCTGATAAGCCAATGGCCAGCATGAGCAGGACTATCGGTACGAGAATTACACCAAGGTACCACATCCAAGGAGCGCGCCATATCAACAGCTTAGCGAGGAGTTGTTTGATGCCGCGCTTACCTTCGAGGGCATAGATCATCAGAAGTGCCGCTATGGTTGGACCATAGGCACCGGGGAAAAAGACCAAGAGCCACGGTTCGAAGGATCGGTCAAGGACGACCCGCCAGAGGTAAACGAAGGGGCCGAAGAATATCCAGGAAGCCACGTAAGAAAGGACGAAATAGCCAAGAAGTGGATACTCAGTAATGAGTCTCCGGAGGATGCTCCCGTTAGCCTGTAGGGTGGGTCCAACCCACCATTTATTCTCCAAATGATCCTCCATCAAATAGCGGTCTTTTATCCCTTTCACCCCAATCATTAGGATAATAACCGAACTTTACGTAACGATGGAAGCTTGACCATTGCCAGTCCTTTGCTCTTGAGACATAGCAGTGGGTGGTGTCCTGCCCATACGCAAAAGACCCAAAAAGTAAAAAGACGAGGGCGATGGGTGTTGCCCCTTGTTTGATTTTCTCTACAGCTCTCGTCACCGACCATTTAGGCCGGAATAATCCAAAAGCTACAAATTTAGAAAAGTATTTAAAGCTTGTCATCTTGATACCTCCTCCAAATGAGTTAATAAAATTATGCTTCTGAACTACGAACGCGGGACAGGCACTATCAGCAACCAGTAGAATACCATTAGGTGTGAGCAGGAAGAGACCGTGAGGGATTGAACGAGTCCACCGGTCCGCCTTGACCAAGGCCAAACCACGTCCAACACCCATGTTAGCCCTTCGTGGAGAGGTGAACCACGACGCTGCGAAATCTTCATATTTTCTCCGCCTTAGGTCATTGATGTTACTTTCTAACGCCTAACGCTGCAAATCAGGCACGCGCTTAACTCAAAACTTCGGAGTTGCACAAAGTCGCGCATTACGCCGAAATTAGAAGTCGCGCTCGAGAAGCGCGTTGGCTGAATTTGCTTTTAGGCATAGATCCTCGGTCTGTGTTTGTGTCTTCAACTCCTTAAACCACGTTGGTAACCTCTCTAAAACTTCGCATTTTTGACATTTGTTGAATTAGCTCGAACAAGCTCATAAGTGGTCTTGAAGGAAAGCTTACCATTCTCGTGCATGTCCATCCAAATTACCAGGCTATCGTCCTTTTTCTGGAAGTGTACGCCGTGCATATGCAGTTCGTCGTGTGATTTGGTGTTGCCAACCACGCCATTGCATTCGAAGTGGAGATCCCCCTCGATTTCCGTAATTATGGACGTAAGGTGTGGTTGATTCTGTAGCTGGCAAAAATGAGCCGCCTGGAGTTTGCCACTGTCGAGATAATAGTTGGTCGTCATTTCCGTCGGCGTACCAACCTTGAGCCGCTCGACAACGACGCCACCTCGGGATGTCAGATCGAATTCCCAACCGAATGGGCTTTCTTTGTCTTCTAACACCACCCACTGACCTTCAAGGCCTTTTAGGTAATCGAGGCTTGCTTGACCGTCTGGGGCAGCCGTATTCACCGGTGCCGAATTGTTGTTGCAAGCAGCAATCGAAAAGAAAATCAATGCCCAAATCATGAATTGCATTTTTGAGCTTATTGTGCCCATGATTCGCTCCTTATTTGTGAAATGTAGTCGATGTTTGTCCGCCAAAATATAAGTATACGATTTTCGGCTATCATGCCAAATGTCAAGATAGCCGATTAGTTGCTCTTTTTATTTGTGTCTTCTAATCGCATAAGCAGTCATTGGTCATGATATCCGACTTCGTCCAGCTTTTTTATCATACACGGAAACGCCGCATACACCTCAACTCCGACTCCACATAATTTTATTAGTAAAAAAGAAACAAAAAGTCAATAGGTTCACATAAAAACATATTTGATAATTTCACTCTTAATCATATGTCTAAAGAAGAGGCGAAAAAGGCAAGGAGGGGATAACCAAAGTAAGGTATTCTGAGGTTTTCGGGGAAAGGCTAAAATGAGATCTGAAAAACGTGATTGTTATCTTGATAGGTATATTTGATTTGCAATTCGTAAGCCTCGCAAATCTTCTTGACAATAGCCAGGCCTAAACCAAGTGAATCCTGCGACCCTTTGCCTTTTTTAAAGCGCTCAAACACTTGGTCCGGACGGGTTGTGAGCGGGCCGGAATTTGAAATCGCCAGTTGCGAACCGCTAAGATCAATCTTCACAGCGCCCTGCTTGTCCACGTATTTTAGGGCGTTCTTAAGTAAATTTTGTACAAGAATATCGGCTAACTCCGGACTCATATAGATACATTTAGAATCGGCAAGATGTTTTTCCAATTTTATTTGTTTCAAATTTATGAGCTCCACCAGTTCGCCTAACTGTCTTTCAATCAAAGTCTTGAAATTAATCTTTTCCTCATATTCAAATTGTTTATTCTCTATCTTCGTGAGCAGAAGAAGCGCCCGATTGAGCCTGGACAGCTTTGTTGCAGCATCATTAGCCGGCTTGATGAGTTTCGTTTGCTCCTCGCTCAATGATTCCGATTGCAGGAGCAATTCTAATCTTGATTTAATGATGGCGAGCGGGGTCTGAATTTCATGGGAGGCGTTCTCAGTAAACTCCTTGAGGCTCAGGTAGTCTTTTCGGATTTTTTTTGTCATCTTGTCGACGACCTGGTTGAGCTCATTAAATTCATCAATATCTGTTCTGGTCAAATCGAGTTGCTCATCATGTGAGAGATTGTAATTTTTCATTTTGGTCAAATTATGGTAGAACGGCTGCCATATTTTTTTTGTGGCCCAGATATTAGTGAGAAATACGGTTGCAATAAGCGTCAAAAAGACCCCGAGCAACGCTTTGGAAATCACTGCAGTTATGCGTTCCCCTTCGCTAACCGGGTTTCGAATGGTAATCTTGTAGTTCCTGCCATTGATGAACTCTGTGAATTGTAGTTGTCGATAACTTATCTGTTTATCCGCGTGCGGCTCAACTATAATTGAGTGGCTCAATTGTTCAACAATTCTAACACCCGGATCGACTTCCAGAATTTCTATATCATTATCGGAAGCGACAACTTTGCCTGAACGCAAATCGGCCAGGGCTTTTGCTTTGTGAAAATAAAGTCTTTTTTCTGAGCCTGAAGGACTAAAGCTACTGATAATAAAGTAGCCTGCAATACCGCAGGCTATTAAAGCGATCGGCGTAAAGGCAATATAGTAACGCTGTAATTTTGTCAATAACTTCATTGCTATCCTAATTTATATCCCATGCCATAAACTGTTTTGATATAGTCAACTCCACCTTGGTCTACAATTTTTTTTCGCACATTTTTGATATGTGTATAGATAAAATCAAACGAGTCGACATCGTCAATATTATCACCCCATAAGTGCTCGGCAATAGATTCTTTGGTGAGCACTCTGCTCTTGTTGGAAATGAAGTACATTAATAAATCATATTCTTTCTTGGTTAGATCAAAATTTTTTCCTAGTTCGTTCAAAAGAGTGCCTTTGGGGTGCAGCAAAGCCAAAGTCAAGAGCATGGAGAGCAGTCGTGTGCAGCCTAACCTGGTCAATTGCTTTTGTGACTCGCATATCTTCATTTGCAAATCCTTCAACGTCGTGTCGCAGGGAACCGTGACGCGATCGTCGGTGCCGTCGAATCGGAGCCAGAAGTGCTCCCCAGCCCTGCCGGCTCCCCTTCGGATGGCAGGACGACGGCGTTCTTATAGACCAAGAGCGTGACCACGAGAATTGGCGTCCAGACCCAGGGCTGCCAGAACGCATGCAGACCACGTCGCAAAAGGCTAACAACTGCTGTCCAATGCCTGAACGATTTCCCTGTGCCTTTCAGAAAAATGATGCTCATTTTGCCGCCACTACAAAATGAACCTCTCCACTGCTGAACCCGGCGAAAATCCCCAGACCATTTTTGATATTTGTCAGCGGCTCATTCAGGTTGCGTGAGTCTTGGGTGCCGAAGACAAATAGATCTGCGTACTCTTGATTCACTTTATAGACCCGAGC
>SMXC01000220.1 GCA_004356825.1 Caldithrix sp. | reverse complement strand
AATAGCGGAGCGGTTGTTGGCGCATCGCGATACTTTAACGGGTCTTCCGAACCGGCAGCTGTTTTATGACCGTCTGCGTCAGTCAATTTTGCATGCGCAGAGATACAAACACTTTTTCGCTATCCTGTTCCTCGACTTTGATGGATTTAAATCCATCAATGACACCTTAGGCCATAGTATGGGTGATTCTCTGCTGAAAATGGCTTCTGAACGCCTAAAAGAATGTCTTCGTCAAAGTGACACCGTAGCCCGCTGGGGAGGTGATGAATTCACCCTTATTCTTGACCGTATTTTTCACGGACAAAATGCGATCAAGGTTGCTTATAAAATTTTAGATGCTATTTCTCAACCGTTTGTTATTGATGGGCATGAACTTTTAATAACCACCAGCATCGGCATCAGTCTTTATCCCGCCGACGCAGAGGATGTTGAAGATCTGGTTAAGAAAGCGGATACGGCTATGTACCGCGCTAAGAAAAGTGGCAAGAACAGCTTCAGGTGTTACGATTCTTCAATGGATATAAATTACCTGGAGCATGTAACGCGAGTCAATAGTTTGAAAAAGGCGATTGAAGACGATGAACTGGAGGCGTTTTATCAGCCCCAGATAAATCTGAATACAAAAGCGATCACCGGGGTCGAGGCTTTTGTGCGCTGGCGTCATCCGCAGAGGGGTTTGATCCCGCCATCTAAATTCATGCCGTTGGCAGAAGAGACCGGTTTGATTCTACAAGTTGATGAATGGATGCTGAGGAATACTTGCGCTCAAAATAAGCGCTGGCAGCAGGAAGGACTGCCGGCCATTCGGGTGTCAGTAAATTTGTCCGGCCGCATGTTTCGGGAAGAGAAATTCCCCGAAATTTTATCACAAATTTTAGTTGAGACCGGCTTGGATGCAAAGTATCTCGTTCTTGAAATCACCGAAACTGACGTCATGCGAGATATGGAAAGAACCGTTGTCAGGTTAAAAAAATTCAAGCAGATTGGTGTTCAGATTGCCCTGCATCAATTTGGCACCGGCGCCTCCTCTCTAAGCTGCCTCAAGCGTCTGCCCAAAGATATGTTGAAAATCGACCGTTCCTTTGTTAAGGGTCTCGCCAAAAATGAAGAGGATCGGACCATTACCAATGGTATCATGGCTTTGGCCCACAGTCTCGATTTGAAAGTCATTGCAGAAGGAGTTGAAACCAAAGAGCAGATGTCGTTTTTGTTAAAACCGGGTTGTGATGAAGTGCAGGGGTATTTTATTAGTCGACCGGTGTCTGCTGCCGAGTTGACCGAATTACTGAAATCCGGTTGGCGCATGAATGCGGAAATGCAGGAACCGACCGTAGTTGATCTGGAAAATGATGAGATTGCGGCGTAAATATCTATTAACACTATCAAAGGTAAGTAAGGAAAACAACGCATATGCTTAATGAACCGATAAAAATTCTCTTAGTGGAGGACGATCTTTTTTACGAGGATTACCTCAGCGAAATTTTGCTGGGAGAGGCAAAAGGTTCCTATGAGCTCAGTCATGTCGTTCGTGTTCAAGAGGGCATTAAATATATCGAAAAGGATAAGGTTGACGTCATTTTGTTGGATATGAATCTTCCCGATGGCAATGGGCTTGATACCATTTGCGAAGTTCAGAGGCAAGCCCCTAGCACGCCGATCATTGTTTTGACAGAATATGATGATAACGAACTTGCTTCCCAGGCTCTGCAGTCGGGCGCGCAAGATTATCTTGTAAAAGACCATATCGATCGAAGCACGTTAGAGCGTTCGATTCGCTATGCAATTGAAAGAAATCGCCTCATCGAACAACTTGAGCAGTCCAAACGCTTAGAACGGCACCTCGCTTATCACGACGCTTTGACCAAATTACCCAACCGCCACCTGTTTCACGATCGGCTGCAGCAGGCATTGGCACAGTCACAGCGTTCCGGAAAACTGACCGCCCTGCTTTTCCTCGATTTGGACGGTTTTAAACGTATCAACGATACTCTGGGTCATGGAATCGGTGATAAGTTGTTGAAATCGGTTGCCAAACGGTTGAAGATTTCCGTGCGACAGGTGGACACCATTGCCCGTTTTGGCGGTGACGAATTCACCATCGTGCTTTTGGAAATTAATGATGCTCAGGATGCCAAAAAAGTTGCACGAAAAATTCTAAAAGTGATTTCCCGGCCATACAAAATAGATGATCATGAACTGTTTGTCACAGCGAGTATCGGTATCAGCATTTATCCTGGCGATGGCGCCGATATTGAGAATCTTATTAGAAAAGCAGATATCGCCATGTACCGCGCCAAAGGGCAGGGTAAGGATAATTACCAGCTTTATAATCTCTCAATGGACGCGAAATTTTCCGAACGCCTGACTCTTGAAAACAGCCTGCGAAAAGCGGTTGAAAACAATGAGCTCGTGGCGTACTACCAACCCCAGGTAGATTTGCGGACCGGTCGAATTACCGGCGTTGAAGCGCTGGTTCGCTGGCAGCATCCGAAACTCGGTTTGGTGCCGCCTGATAACTTTATCCCGCTGGCCGAAGAAACAGGCGTCATTTTGGAAATAGATGAATGGATGATGAAGACTGCCTGTCAGCAAATTAAAAGCTGGGAAAAAGAGGGCATTGCCAATATTAGAGTAGCGGTGAATTTATCCACGCGGCAGTTCCGCCAAAAGAATCTTACCGAGACGGTTGCTCAAATCTTGAAGGACTCTGCCGTACAGCCCGAGAATTTATGTTTGGAAATTACTGAAAACGAAGTCATGCAAAATATTGAAACCACGGTCGAGATTCTGCAGGCGCTTAAAAAAATGGGCGTGTTTCTCTCGCTGGACGACTTCGGGACGGGATATTCATCACTGAGTTATTTAAAGCGTTTCCCTATAGATATTTTGAAAGTCGACCGCGCCTTCGTCAACGGTATCCCCTCCGACCGCGACGACACTGCTATTTCGACGGCGATCGTCGTTCTGGCGCATAGCATGGAATTGAAAGTTATCGCCGAAGGCGTTGAAGAATCCGAACAAGTTGCGTTTTTGCAGTCTTTGCAGTGCGACGAAATTCAAGGATTCTATTTCAGTCGGCCGTTAGAGGGGGAAAAGATTACTGAAATGCTTAAGTCAAAAAAACAATTGTTCCTCGCAGATTCATTTCATAAATAAGATAAATGACCTCTGTTGCCACTTCGCCACACCAAAGAATGAAAAATTTTATTAAAAATAATTCGGATAATATAATCTTTGATAATATCATCGAAGGTGTTGAGAAAGTAAGTTGAACTAGTGTTGGTGGAATGTGAGGATTGCGAGGATTTATTTCAGCAGACTTAGGGCGGCATTGATGTATAAGATTGGACGAGATTGTGTTTGTAAAAAAGTACAAGCGTTAGAACTTCAGTGCGAGCTTAATCCCACTTTTGATCATCAAATAATCTCAGTACCTCCAGTTTTTGGTCGGTCGTCAAATCGTACGAGTCGATGACTCGCCATAGATGCTCGCCTTTTTCCAGCCGCTGTTGGATTTCTTTCAGAATCTTGGGATCGAGTGATTCCGCCACTTTTCTTCCTTATTACTTTGTAAATGTTAGCCCACTACGGAACTTGCTTTTTTATCATCTGTGGTAGACAAAACGATTAAGCTCCCTTCACCTGCGGCGGTGCAAAAAGCTTGTTCGATATTTATTTTCTTTTTCCCAAGTTTGTCAGCCAAGTCGGCCAATGCCCCGGGATGATTGCCTAATTGTACGGTTACTACCTGCCCTTCTCCGTACATCAAACCTAATTCATGAAAAATCTCTTTGGCCTTTTCCGGTTCGTCAACAACTAACCTGACGATTCCCCAATCCAGATCGTCCACAATTGATAGTGCTTTGATGTTGATATTGGCTTTGGCGAGCGCCCTTGAAAGCTGTGCCAAACTCCCCACTTTATTCTGGACAAAAACCGAAAACTGTTTGTCTAATGGCATAAATTTCCCCGTAAATTTATGAAAAAATAAAGCCTGTAAAATTATAGACAATCACTTTAGTAAATGCAAGGGAAAAGTCACAGATCCAGAAAAAGATTGATGCAATTTTAGGGGGTTGATTTTTAGTGTTTATTGCGTTATTTTGAGATGAGTTTATTTGGAATTTATACAGTTCAACTGTCTGAAAGAGAGATAGATGTCATTTAAAAATGGACTATCATGCCCGAAATGACAGGTGAGCGGGGACGGTCTCAAAAGGGAAAAACAATGATAAAACACATCGTCATGTGGAAATTAAAAGAACACGCAGAAGGGTGCGGCAAGTTAGAAAACGCACAGAAACTAAAATCGTGGTTAGAGTCTTTGGCTGACAAAATAGCCGAGCTAAAATTCGTCGAGGTCGGAATTAACTTTGACCATTCAGACGCGGCTTTTGATGTCGTTTTATATACGGAGTTTGAAAACAAAGAGGCTTTGAAAAGTTATCAAGCGCACCCCGAACACCGGAGACTTATAAAAGAATTTCTAGACAAAATCCGCCTTGAAAAGAAAGTGGTGGATTATGAAGTTTGAAAGGAATGAGCCTTGAAAATCGCTTTTACAGCTGATCTGCATTTGACCGCCAGCCAAACCTACCCGGAGCGGTATGATGCCTTAGAAAATATTCTTGAACAAATGGTGGAAGGGGGGCTCAGCACACTTATTATCGCCGGCGATCTTTTCGATGAAACGAGTCAAAATTATGCAGAATTTGATAAGCTTTGTTCCAAATATAAAGATATAAAAGTTCTGGTTATTCCGGGTAATCACGACAGCGTTTTAAATCAACAAGAAGTCACGGCCGCTAACCTGGAAATTTATTCGGAACCTAAACTGCATGCGCTTGCTGAAAATGCGCCGCCATTTCTTTTTCTACCATTCAAAAAAGGTAAGACCATGGGAGAATTCATCTCGGGTTTTGCTTCTGATTTAGAGGAAAATAATTGGGTGCTCGTCGGACACGGGGATTGGGCAGAGGGATATGAGCCAAATCCGTTTGAGCCGGGGGTTTACATGCCTTTGACTCGAAGCGATTTGGAGAATTTTAAGCCGGCACAAGTGTTTCTCGGCCACATCCACAAGGCGATGGATAAGGGCAAAGTACACTACATTGGCTCCCCGTGTGGTTTGGATATCCGTGAAACCGGCCGTCGCCGCTGGTTAATTTATGATACTGTGACGGGGAAGATCAACTCGAAAACAGTCGATTCGCGGGTCATCTTTTTCAACGAATCTTTTGTCATTCTGCCCGTGGAAGATGAGTCGGATTATATTAAGAAAGAGATTGCAGAACGAATTAAAAGCTGGGAGCTTGAAGAAGAAGAAATTCCAAAGACGCAAATTAAAGTAAAAGTCTACGGCTACTCTTCGGAGAAGAGAAAACTAATGGAAACCATCCGCGAGGCCTTTCGTGAGTTCACGTTTTATAAGAACTGGGGACCCGATTTAACTGAAGTTTCGGTGGCAGAGGATATCAATCGTGCGGAAATTTCCAATCAGGTTTCTGCATGGATAGACAAGCTTGACTGGGATACTATTAACAATCATCCCAGTAAAGAGCTGATTTTGATGCAGGCACTTAAAGTTATTTACGAGGATTAAATGCCCGTCGCGATTCAAGAAATCCATATCCAGAACCTTGGCCCTCATACGCACTTTTCAACCGAGTTGGGGAAATTCAACCTAATTTTTGGTCACAATGAGAAAGGTAAAACTTACTTGGTGGAATTCATTATTCGCTCGATTTTTCGTCATGCCAATCAATGGAATTTGCGTACCCAAAAAGGCAAAGGCAAAGTTGTGCTCAGTGGCTTGTCGAATGGTAAGGCGGTTGAGTTTTCTCCAGATTCGTCCAAAAAACTTGAGGACTACTGGGACGAAGCGAAAACCGGGCTGCCGGCTGATTTTTCCAGACTGTTGGTGGTTAAAGGCGCCGAAGTCGAAATTGTAGATGTCGCGGGCGGCGTTGACAAGAATATACTGAAACGCTTGCTTTCGGGAAAGAATGTGCTCGAAACCGTGCAAAAAAGAATTTCGAAGACGATTCAGGAAAGTCAGATTGAGAATAGTGTCATTAATGGTCCGAAAAGGGGAGAGCTGAGCGCTAAAACAAAATTAGAAGAAAATCTCATCAGTTTAGGTAAATTATTTGAGCAAATTGATCGAGGGTACTCAGGCGGTAAACGCAACATGCTTTTGGATCAGAAGCGGCAAATAGAAGATAAAATTGCTGCGATGATTAAAGCGAAACAGTATTTGGCCTATACAGTTGACCATGAAGTCAAACGGCTCAGGCAGGAGATCGCACGCATTCCAGCGGAAACGATTCAGGAAGTAAGAAGTCAGCTTACTCTGCATCGTCAAAAAGATCTGGAATATAAAAACAAACAGGAAACCCAGAGAGCTGCTGAGGAACGAAGCGAACAGTATGAATGGCTTAAAAATGCCAGGGATATTTATCAAGACTCCTTACAGAAAGTTGCGAGTAAACCAAAACCCTATTTTCTAATCTTAGCAGTTTTGTCTGTGCTTTCCGGGAGTGCCTTGACTTTTTTTGAGTTGCCGATTTATGCTGCTTTTTCTTTGCTGGGTGTGCTCGTGTTTGGTTCCCTCCACTTTAAAAACTATCAAAACTTATTAAATACGGCGGTTGAAAATCAAGAGCTACAAAATATAAAGAATTCTTTCGCTGAGAAATTCGAGCGCGAGTTAACCGAACTGCCGCTTATTTTGGCATTGCTGCAACAAATGGAGAAAGACTATAACAACGCGCGCCTGCTCAAAAAACAATTGGCTGACGACTTGAACCAATTGCATGTTTTGAAATTGTCACTTTCTGATCAAATTTATACGCTTATGGGTGAAAGAAAGGCACCCGGAACCTGGGACGAGCTTCTCCGTGTCTCTCAAAATAACATCAAGAAACTCGAGGGCCGACTTCGCGAAAAAGAAATTTACTTCGCCACGCTGACGGTGGATCCTTCGGATTATCAAAATCAGTCACCTAATGTTGTTTACAGCAAACAACAGCTCGATGAATTACAGCAGCAACTGAGTGAAATTGAATCGCAAATTGAGGAAGAGTCGAATAAACTTGTCAGCCTCAAGCAATTAATTTGCCAGCAAACCGGCGACGACATTGCCACCGACTGGGAAGAAGTGATTGGCAACTTGCGCCAAAAACGGGAAGAACTGGTTAAGGAGTACAAAATAAAAACAGCTGAAATCATAGGCAAGCTGGCGGTCCACGAAGTGATCAAAGTGTTGAGGAAAGGCGAGGACAGTAAGCTTCTGGCCGGTTTGAAATCAAAGGAAGTTCAGGAACCGTTATTTCAACTAACGAATCGCTATAAAAATATTAATGTCGAGGAAGAAAAATTAGTAGTGTCTGACCAATTTCATGACTTTCAAATTTCAGAGCTGAGTACCGGCGCTCAAGAGCAAATCCTGCTCGCGCTTCGAATTGGCTTTGCAACAAAAATAGCAGGCAGGGATTCTCTGTTTTTGATTTTGGATGATGCTTTTCAATACTCGGACTGGCAACGAAGACAACGCCTCATGGAAAAAGTTGTTCAATTAACCAAAGAAGGCTGGCAGATTATTTACTTTACCATGGACGACCACATCCGCCGACTTTTTGATGAAGCCGGGAAGCAATTCGGAGAGCAGTATAAATGTATAGAATTGAATGCTGAATGACTCTTTTTTACTTTGGAGATTTCACTTTTTTCCGAAAAGCTTCAAGTCCCACCTTTCTTGTATTATATTTCTCGATAAACTCTTTGTATTCATTGTTCATGGGATAAGCGTCGCCTAGGCCGTAAGGATACCGGGACATGCCTTGATAGGGGAGAGGCTCAACCGTTTTGCCATGTGCTGTATTGAGGTCGCCGTCTTTGATCCAGCCGTCGCCAAAGATTAGGAAATCTCGACTCCAGCCGGATTTTAATTCTGGAACTTGTTTCGCGTCAAATTGAACGGTGATCTCATCGCCTGCATTTAGAATAACAAATTTACTATCCGATTCCAAAAGCAGGGGCAGTACATCGCCGTATCTGGTGTAGTTGCCCACTAAATCCCGCCATTTCGGGTCGGTGGAGACATCGCTGTAGTCAAACCAGTGCGGGCCGTAGCGTCCGCCCCTGCGGTGTAATCTTGAAAAGCCGCGATAGTGAATATCCGCTGAAACCGGTTTTAAAGTCGTTTGTTGAATTGGGACTTTGGGTTCGTTCACAGTGAAAAAGATATGATCCCAGTAAATTTCCATATTGGTTCGAATACGTACACGATGATCAGCGGCTAAAAATTTATTCGATAAGTCCGCAATAACCGTCTTGTTTTTTCCCATGGGGAAACTTAAATCAGGGATGACGGTTTGCCATTTTCCATTTTCGTCGATGACCTGTAAATGTGGAAAGATCACTTTCAATATATTTGATTGCGCAAGCGCAACATTAATGCTCGCATCCGCAGGGAAAATCCATCCTTGTAAGAACAAAACCACATCGTCCGTTTTTGATAAGTCCCCTAAGTCCAAAATGAGATCATGTAGTTCAGTGATTCCCTGGTACTTGGAGGGAATCAAGTTTGAGACGAAAATATCGTCCTTCTGCAGGATTGCAGGTAAAAGGTTGTTGCCTTTGTCGTCAATTGCAGAGACAGGAGTTTGTTTTTTTGTTACAGTGAATATTTTTAGAGGTGGGACCGGCGGCGGTACAAATCGTTCGTCAATAAAAATCTCCACCGCACCTGGGTGATCGATGGCTATCAATCTGGTTTTGTCAAAATAAGCGGTTTCCCAGAGTTCCTCTGTGATTTGAACTGAATAAGCACCATCCTTGGGTTTCAGCATCTCACCCGGAATTTTAAAGTAATCCCGGGAGGAATTCGGAGAAGCATAGGCCGTTTCGCCGCCCATAATGCCAAGTGGCATCCCCAGGGCACTGCGCCATATAATGTCGGTCACAAATTCATACTTCTCGCCGGTCCAGGTGTAAATAAATGCGCAGGAGCCTTTCAGGGTTTGCTCCTCGATTAAATCTTGATCGCTGCCGGGGTAGAACAGGTTTTGCGGTGTGCCGTTTGGCCAGAGAATCCGGACCACATCCGCCTTTAACCGCTGGCCGAGACCCAGGTGAGTTACCGGTTCGTCGACCACACGGATTTGATACAGGTCACCTGCCCGCACTTCCAACTTTGACCCGATACCGAAATGGTTGTTTTTGCCACTGCCGGTTCTGAGGCCAACCAGCTGCACTTTCAGATATTTATTAACATTGCCGCCATCGTTGCGCAACAACCGGATACTGCCATCCTGTTCCTGAATAAATAAATCCAGGTCACCATCTTCATTATAATCCGCAATAACGACTTTCTGACCTGAAATCAGTTCAGCCGGTAGTAATGAAGATGTATCTTCGAATTTACCAGTGCCGTCATTATGGAATAGTAAAACACCGTGGGTACTTTTATTGATTGGTTCACCTACCACCACAATGTCTAAAAAACCATCATTATCAAAATCAAAGAAACGAGTGTCCAGCCCTCGAACACTTTGAAGACTTTTAAGCATTGCCCTGGAGCGGCGGTCTTCCTCAAAAGTACCATCTCCTTTATTAAGGTACATTTGATAAATTCCATTTTCCAGTGCGGTGACGAAGATATCCAGGAATCCGTCGTTGTTGTAATCTCCGACTGCCACAGCGCCTGAACCCGGATGGTTTGCGATCCCTGCCTGTTGCGTAATATCCTCGAAACGCCCCTGCCTTAAATTTGAGTATAAAATATTGCTGGCATCTTCATTTACCACAAAAAAATCAAGGTCGCCGTCTTCATCAAAATCACCAAAGGCGATGTCCCGACTGTGAGAAATTGTGCCGTCAATTCCCATTTTTTCGGCGAGCTCCGTGTAGGTGTTATCTCCGTTGTAGCGGAATAATTGATTTACGCCGTTCGTTGCTAAATATAAATCAAGATCGCCGTCATGGTCAAAATCTGCGAATTGAGCGGATACCCCGGAAAGCGCGTTTGCAACCCCTGCACTTTGGGCGATATTAGAGAATTTTCCTGACGCTATATTTGCATATAAAAGATTCCTTTCTGAGTTTATTATAAATAAATCTAAAAAGCCGTCGTTGTCATAGTCAGCAAAAATGGCGTTTCGATCTTTGCCCTCATGCCGAATCCCGGTTTCTGCCGATCTATCCACAAATTGACCGAAGTCGTTTTTAAAGAGATAGGAGAGGTTTCGATGTTCATTTGGCAGCCAAACGCTTAAATAAATATCCTGATCGCCATCTCCATCGAAGTCCGCAATCGCAAGAGCGCCGGCTTCGGAGGAGGAAGCGTTTTTTAACCTTTCATTGACCACATTGAGTCCGGCGCCTTCTGTGGCGTCGGTAAAACGAATGGCGTCCAGAATGGCTTCCTGCTCCTGCATTTGAATCGAAATGTCCAGACTAAAGGACAGAAGCGGCATGCCCATCAAAGGACCTGCCGGGCCTTTGAGTGCCTGAATGCCTGCCTGGTAAAGGGGGGTCACTCGCATGAAATTGTGAAATATCATGGTCGGTACGAGCGCATCTTGCGCCTTTTCAGCCTGCATGAGCGCGATTGCCTTTTGGAAAAAGTCTGCTGATTCGCTAGGTAACTCGGGCAATTGTCTTCTGATTTCTTCCATGTTCATAAGCGCTTGATCAGAATCACCGTTTCTTAAAGTGATTTCAATTAATTGCAGACGGGCAGGAAGATTAGCCGGCAAAGACTTTGCCACTTGAGCAAGAAAACCCTGAGCCTTCTGAGCAGCTTCCGGTTCGGTCGATTTCAAATACACCTGTGCCAATTTATAAAGCGATCGGTTATGATCCGGGGTTGTTTTCAAAGTGCTTTCAAGAGTGGCAATAGCTTCACTCTCTCTTCCGGTTAATTCATAGATTTCAGCCAGATTGAGGCGGATATCCGGTTCGTCGGGCGAGCGCTGCAAAGCATTTTTGATTTGTTCTTCGGCTTTGTCGTAATCAGCTTTTCGTATATAGACTAAAGCGAGGTTAGCATAACCATTCGCCTCATCTGGCGCGATTTCAATCAACTTTTTGAATTTTATTTCCGCTTCATTGAGGTTGTTTTCTTCCAAATAAGCAAGTCCCAAGGTCCTGATTGTGATCATGTCAATTGATTTCTGCTTGTCGGCTTCTTTCTTGCCGCAGCTAAAAACTATGGATAGGAAAACGAAGATAATAAAAACGTTTTTCATTATTGGAATGATCTCCCTCCCTTAATTTTTTATTGAGGTTCTAAAACCCGGCGAGAACGGGGTTGCTTTCTTGAATTACGTAAGTCTTACCAGCTGCGGCAGGACCCAGTCGGGTTACTTTTCCTGTTGTGGGCCACCATATCTCAAGACTATCGGTTTGGGTGTGTTTGCCCAAGCCAAAAATGAGTGTACTGAAGTCCGATTGGGATAAATAAGAGGAACCCGTGCGCACCATTTTTTTCTGCTTTAATCCCCCTGCCCAAATAGTGACAGCAGCGCCTACGGCGTTGAAATTCGGTTTATTGCCTTCAAGGGTAATTTTTAGCCAGTTTGCCTGTTCCGGCTGCAAATCGTTGCGAAAAAGTTTTGGCGAGCCGCCATTAACTGTTATCAGCACATCTAAGTCACCATCCTGATCGATGTCCGCGGTGGCGATTCCCCGGGCAACAATCGGCTCGGTAAAACTTTTACCAATTTCATTGCTGATATCAATGAACTGGCCGAGAGTGTTGTTGTGAAACAGGAGCGGAGCTTGAGCGAAAGTGATTTCTTGTTGTATTGAATTGATTTCGGGTTCAATGTGTCCATTCCCGGTGATCAAATCAACATAGCCATCCAGATCGAAATCGGCAAATAAAATGCCAAAGGTTAGGGGCAGGAGGGAAGATTTGGTAAGACGCGCCGAACCTGCAAAATCTTGAAAGAGCTCCGCGCTGATTTGGGTGTAGAGCGAAATCGGTTCCCGCGAGAAATTGCCAATCGCGATTGACAGGTTGCCATTGTTTTTAATATCTGCAACGTCCAACCCCATTCCTGCTCGGGCTCGGCCGAATTCATCGTATGCCATGCCCGCGCGTAAAGCGATATCTGTGAAAGTTCCGTTGCCCTGGTTGAGATATAAAAAGTTCGGTTGAGTATCGTTCGTGACTACAATATCAGGCCAGCCATCATCATTGAAATCGGCAATAGCCACCCCCAGCGATTTCCCTTCCGGGTTAAAAACACCTGCCTTTTTTGTTATATCTTCAAAGCGATTGCCGTTGATATTTCGATAGAGCCGGCAGGTTTCACCTTCGTACTGCTCAGGTGTGGAGTAGGATTTGGTCGTACCATCCAGGGTTGTGAAAAGATCGGTTTCGGGTGTCCATTTAACGTAGTTGCAGACAAAAAGGTCGAGGCGGCCATCACGATCCACGTCAACCCAGGCTGCGCTTGTTGACCAGGCTGGCGTCTGATCGGGTTCATCACTGTTGCCAAAAACACCGGCTTGTGCTGTGACATCTGTAAATTTTCCTTCATCATTTCGCAGCAGTTTGTTGTCGCCGACTGCTGTTAAATAAATATCAAGGTCGCCGTCGCTGTCGTAATCAGCAAAGGTGCATCCCATTCCATAAATTGAAAAACCGAGCCCGGCTTGAATCGTGACATCTCTGAATTGTCCATTTCCTAAATTTCGGTAAAGCTTCGGCGTGTGCTGCTTCTTATTCGTTTCGTGGCCCGGCCACTCGGAGCTGTTGACCAGGAATATATCGGGCAACCCGTCGTTATTATAATCTAGAAAACCGCCGCCGCTACCCATGGTTTCCGGCATCCATTTTTTGCCGAAGGCTCCGGTCTCATGAATGAAGTCGATCCCTGCTTCCTTTGTAATATCTGTAAATTGGAAAGTAGTTTTGACTGAGTTAGATTCGGTGATTGTGTAGCTTGGTTTTGTGTATTCCGGAGGTTTTTGTTCGGCTTGGTTTTCGTTCTTTTTGCAGGCTATTAAAACAATGAGTGTGATTAAAAGGGTCATGTAAAATTTATTCGAGTTCATGAAAATATTTCTTCGCTCCAATCTTTTATTCAGGCAATACTGGTTATCTAAATGTGTCAAAAGCTCTCAGCAGTTAGCT
The DNA here is from genome assembly GCA_004356825.1 of Caldithrix sp. Classification (GTDB taxonomy): domain Bacteria; phylum Zhuqueibacterota; class Zhuqueibacteria; order Oceanimicrobiales; family Oceanimicrobiaceae; genus Oceanimicrobium. The sequence continues at coordinate 2,901 of SMXC01000220.1, read as the reverse complement.
ATCAGCTATCAGCGAGAAAAACTATTAATATGAAATAGTAAGCTGATGCCTCCTAATCTTCTGCGCCATTAAATTTGCGCCCGGATTTTCCAGTTTAAATACCCGGGTGATCTCCTGAGCCGATTCATCGATTTGATAAAATTCATAGGCTGCTTTGGCTGCTTCGGCTTCTTTTTCTCGACCAAGCGCACGCAAACACAACATTCTGTGATAATGCCCAACCCTGTCCTCGGCATCGATTTTCAGAAGCTCCGCAAGCGCCTCAAGGGCTTCGTCATATTGCTGATTTAAATAGTAAGTCCTGCCCAAATTGCGCCAGGTTGCTCGATCGTCAGGAAATTGCTCCAGGACTCGCCTATAAGCCAAAGCTGCCTTTTCGTACTGACCATCCTCCTGGAGGGCAACTCCCCAAACCCAGGCTACGCGCGGATCTCCGGGTTTCAACTTCTCGCAGTGTTTTAAGTAGTTGTAAACCTTGTCGATATGGCCATCTCGCACGGCGGTCTTGGCCAGATTAAGGGGTCCCTCTATCAAGTCAGGGCGTAATTTCAACACACGCTCAAAAGCGCCAGCCGCACCGCGAGTATCTCCTTCAAGCAAGAGCCCGATACCATAATCGTTGTAACGAACCCATTCCGATGGATTTTTTGTAGTTCCGTTAGCAAGCTTTGGTTTTCTTGTGTCAACCTGCAAGCTCACTTCAGCAGAGGCAATTTCAGTAATTGGCAGCTCAGGAACTTCATCAAATTGTTTAAAGCCTTCGCGGTTAGCATGAAAGGCAAATTCGGTATATTTTCGGTCAAACTTGCGCCACAACAAGCGAGCCCGCAGGGTCAGTGTCTGGCCGGACAGTTCCTTTGGAACAGTAAATTCATAATGGGCGATGTCAGCGGTGCCGGGGCCAATTACATTGGCAAACACGGTCACGTGAATATCCTGGGCGTTTCGTTTGTGAATCGGGTTGCCATGTTTATCGAGAATGAGTGCTTTAAAAACATGCGCCATTGGATCGAGATGGCCGTCATCGTTTATTTTGCCACTCATGGCAAGGGTGTGGCCTTCTTTATCTACCAAACTAAACTCTAACCAGCCTTGGTTGGAATCGTTGGTGCCGCCGGGAAAAGTATGGCCAACCCCTTTGTTGCGGACAACGACATCAACCGTTATTTTTTCACCTGCGGTCAAAATGAGTCTGGCGTGATTAATTGCCATAACAGGTTCTTTCATTTTTTCAGTTCTTAAAGCAAAAACATCCACACTTAATTTTTCGTCTTGCAGGAAAGCTTCAATTCTTTTGATAGTTTCCTGGTCGTTGCGCAGAAAAGGGAGGGCCGTGTTAACAGCAAGAAAACGGTGGGATTTGACGTAACCATCTTTTGCTGCTACATCACCAAGGGTCGCGGGTTCCAGCGGCATGTGGCAATCCTGACAGACTCGCTTGTTCGGCGGCAAATAAAATGTTCGCGAGGCATTAAGCGCAACCCCGCTATCGTGCCAGTTGTCATATTCATCCTGACCCCTTAACCAGCGGTAGTTATTTACCGGCAGGGTAAGGCTCACTTTGTGACAGGTGGCGCAGAATTCACTGGTCTTAAAAAACGGTTTTAGCATTTGCCGCTTGTGAACGATAGGTTTTGCTTTCAGAGCTGTGTCATGCAAAAAAGCACCGATCGTGCCGGTAACAGCGTTTGCAAATAAATACGGGTCTTCCTGTTCGTCCGCGATATTGTAGTTGCCATTGCCGGTGTTATTATGAATATGGTCGATTGCATGGCAGGAAAGGCAGGTCAATCCGGCCTGTGCTTCCGGGCTGGTGCGATCTACTTTTTGGTTCATTTTTCCGGCAAGCATAAGAGCCGGATCGTGACACCCGCTGCACCACTTGCTCTTCACCATACCCACTCTGTTTCGGGTTTCAGGAAATTTCTTGATGTGTTCTTCGATAAAACTGTTAGGCACATTTGAATGATTGCGAAGATCCTGAACCGTTGCTTCGTAGAACGGGTTGTTAAAAGAAGCAAAGCGATGCGCGGAGGTCGCCCACTGCTCAACAATGTCAGCATGACAGCGCTCACAGGTTTCGGCGCCGATTTTAGTGTTTTTCACGAAACCCAATTTGTCTATTTCAGTCTTAAGCGAATCTTGTATCCCTAAATCTCCACGAGTTATAATTCGGGACGGCAGGTAGCCGCCGGTAGTTGTGGTTGCCGCGGACGGGAAGAATGGACTCGCTGGCGGCACAAAGCCGATGGGGACAAACTTCGAATCCAGGAATTCACTAACCACTCGACTTTTTGCACCAGGGCCTTTATGCAGCCCTGTTTCAAGCGCCAGTTGCGCTTCCTGAGTTCGCACGATGCCACGATTGCTAAAACCATGAACGACCCCTAAAATGATGGTAACTGCAAGCACTGCAATGGAATATTTGAAAAAGTTTCTCTCGACCGGTTTGGCATAACTGACCAACCGGTGAACAATATATCCTGCCGGAGCAAGAGCCGCACAAGCGACGTGTGCCCACCAGGCCCATTGGTTGTCACGGCTTGCAGCCTCTGATAAAATAAATAGGCCGGTGACCAGAAGAATGAGTCCCGTTAAAACATACAGGGTGCCAGAAATGACGCTTGAGCGGTGGTGCCGCCGCCAGACTTTTGGCAAGTGTGCAATGGCAAATGCGAGGAACAGAATCACGAGAAGCAATCCAACTCCTGTGTGGGTGAGAATCATCACTTGAAAAAACTGTGGCAGCGAGGTTTTTCCAGCTGCAAAAAATTGCCAATCGAGCGAATCTGCCAAGCGGTTGGTTATGAGATAAAGTGTGTTAGCGAGCATGAAGATAGCGAACCCCAGCGCAATCGCTAAAAGTATTTTCAGTCGCGATGAGAGTATTGAAGGAAGCTT
>SMXC01000219.1 GCA_004356825.1 Caldithrix sp. | reverse complement strand
GAAACTAAAAGCTGATGTTTATCATCATCCGCAATTTGATTTACCCTGGAGGATTCAGGCGCCGTCGGTGGTTACAATTCACGATCTCAAATATATTGCGCATCCGGAATTCCTGGATAAAAGGAGTAGATTAAAGAGCATATACATCAAGAAATCGCTGCAACACTCACTTCGGGCCTCGAATCAAATCATCGCTGTTTCGCAAAACACCTTAAATGATCTTGAAAACAAATTTGATTTTGACGTCGAAAAAGCGACGGTTATTCACCATGGCATAAATCCAAAACCGCAACGCAATCCGGAACAAAAAAATGGCGCTTTTGAAATTCAAAATGATTTCGTTTTATTTGTCGGCACCAGACGTCCCCATAAAAATATCGAAGGGTTAATTAGAGCGCTGGCTATTTTGCGCACACAACATCAATTAAAACTGGATTTAGTCATTGCGGGTAAAGCATACTCAAATTATAATAGACCGGAAAATCTAGCGAAAGAACTTGCTGTTGAGCCATATGTCCACTTTTTTGATTTTGTTTCCGATGAAAAACTTCCTGAATTATATAACTCGGCAAAAGTACTGGCCCTCCCCTCTTTTTATGAAGGGTTTGGCTTGCCTTTACTTGAATCAATGGCACATGGGACGCCTGTAGTAGGCTCGAATGTGAGCTCAATGCCGGAAGTTATTGGAGATGCCGGCCTGCTGGTGAATCCTGAAGACCCAGAGGATATTGCCGGAAAAATTCATCAAATTATAACAGATACCAGGCTATACCAAAAACTGGTAACTGCAGGGTTGTCGAGATCCAAGCAGTTTTCATGGCGTGCGGTTGCAAAATCTACGTTCGATGTCTATATTAAAGCATTAAACTCAAGAATTTAACCCTGTTAGTAACTGACAAGTAATTTTCTACCATTTTTTGGCAAAATATTTTTTGGACAGGACTTACAAGATTAACAGGATTTTGTGAATTAATCCGCTAAAAAACTAATCCTGAAAATCCTGTTAATCCCGTCTAATAACTCTTTGGTTCCGGCTTGTCCGGGTTAGGTTTCACCTTTAATTGAAAACCATCGCCGCGAAATTCTCGATGGACAAATTATATTTCGAAACTAATGCAGGAATATAAGAATCTCTTGGCAAGTGAACGATAAACAAACGAAAAAAATAAAAGTCCTGCACATCATCACCCACCTGCCAATCGGCGGAGCACAGGACAACACACTCATCACGGTTGAAAAACTGGACCGGCAAAAATTTGATGTCAGCCTGATGTGTTCCCCTGAAGGGGATTGGTTGGAACGGGCAACAAAAATCAAGGCTCTTAACTTCATTTTTGTTGAGGAGTTGGCCCGCAAAATTCGACTCTTAAAAGACTTTATCGCGTTTTTAAAGATTTGTAGCACCATCAAGAACGCTAAATACGATATTGTTCATACCCATAGTTCAAAACCAGGGTTTCTCGGTCGACTGGCCGCGAAGTTAACCGGGGTGCCGATAATTATTCACACCATTCATGGGTTCCCGTTTCATGATTTTATGAACTCTGTGACCAAGCAGTTTTATATTGGTATTGAACGTTTCCTCTCAAGAATTTCTGACAAAATCGTTACAGTATCAAAACTAAATCTGGAAAAAGCCGTTGACCTGGGACTTGAGAAACGGAGCAAATTTATAAACATTTACAGCGGCATCGATTTTAGTAAATTCGATATAAAAATCGATGCCGAGCGAAAGAGGAAGGAACTCGGGATTTTGAACGGCGAAAAAATTGTCGGCATGGTCGGGCGGCTCTCGGAACAAAAAGCGCCGTTAGACTTTGTTAAAGCCATCGCTGAAGTATTAAAAGTGCGGAGTGATGTTCGCTTCGTTATCGTAGGTGATGGAGAATTAAAACAAAAAACTCTCGATTTGTCAAAGAAACTTGATGTCGATTCCAAATTAATGGTGCTCGGTTTTCGTGAAGACGTTCCAGAACTTTTACAAACTTTTGATGTTTTTGTTTTAACTTCGTTGTGGGAAGGATTGGGACGTTCTCTAACCGAAGCCATGTACACCGGCCGGTCGATAGTAGCAACCAATGTTGAAGGTGTGCCGGAATTAGTGAAGACGGGTAAGACCGGTGTCCTCGTTGAACCCAAAGATGTTAAAGCCATTGCCAAAGCAATCATCTATTTTCTCGATGATGAGAAAAGCGCCGGGGAAATGGGAAAAGCCGCAGCGGAATGCATTCATGCAGATTTCAGGGCAGATGTAATGGTACGAAATCTCGAAAAACTTTATGATGATTTGGTTTTAGAAAAACTACAAAACAATAAATAATGTCAAAAGTATTAGAAAAAATCCTCCTGCTCGTAATAGACTTCCTGGCGCTCAGCAGTGCATTTCTGGCCTGGGGCTGGCTTAGAAGTGAATTGGGTTTTTTTTCTGAAACCGATCCGCAGGTGCGTTTCATGGTTTTATCTGTTTTAAATACTTTTTGGATATTTTTGCTGGCATTTTTGGGAATGTACGGTTCCTGGTATGCAAAATCCCGCGTGGATGAAATCATCAGCATTTTCAAATCACTTTCAATTGGCATACTTATTATTTTTCTGATCACACTTGACTTGAACAAAGATCTGTTTGCGCCTCCCAAATTAAGCCGCATGTTAATCGTAAACTACTGGATGATGCTCATCCTGTTCGTTTCGTCAGCTCGCATGATTTTCCGGACGGTACAAAGAAAATTGCTCACTTCCGGCATTGGCCAGCGGCGCACGCTAATCGTCGGGTGGGGCGAGAAGAGTTGGGAATTATGCGATGACATTCAAAAATTTCCCGCGCTCGGCTACAAAGTTATCGGCTTTCTCGGTGAAAATCAACAAAAGGAAAAAAATAAGACCAGCTATAAAGATATTCCGTTATTAGGAAGTCTGGACAAAATTAAACAAATCGTGAAGGATAGCAGCGCGCAGGAAGTGATTCTGGCTTTAGAAGGCGACAAGAGAAAAAAAGTCATGGAGGTAGTAAATCAGTGTAACGGGCTGCTGGTGAATTTCAAAATCGTGCCGGATTTGTATGATATCGTTATGGGGCAGGCGCGGACAAATCAAATTTACGGCTTTCCGCTGATTGACATCCTGCCGCACCACATGCCGGAGTGGGAGCGGAAAATAAAACGCCTGATGGATACACTTATTTCCAGCGTCATATTAATTACTCTTCTTCCTTTTTGGTTGTTGATTGCCATCCTAATTAAAATTGACTCAAAAGGTTCGGTGTTTTATAAACAGGAAAGAGTAGGAAAAGACGGCAAACAATTCACCATCTTTAAATTCAGATCAATGATTCACGGCGCCGAGTCAAAAACGGGACCGAGATGGGCGGAACGAAAAGACCCGAGGGTCACTCGAGTTGGACGCCTTATCCGAAAACTCCGTCTTGATGAAGTGCCGCAATTTATTAACGTCTTGAAAGGTGATATGAGCTTGATTGGACCCCGGCCAGAGCGTCCCTACTTTGTTGAAAAGTTTAAACGCGAAATCCCGTTTTATGCCCGCAGACTTGGCGTCAAGCCGGGTATCACGGGCTGGGCGCAGATAAAGGGCGAATACGACGCCTCGATGGACAACGTTAAAACCAAACTTCAGTATGACCTGTTTTATCTCGAAAACATGTCATTGCGCATGGATCTGAAAGTGATCATCAATACAGTTTACGTGATGTTAATAGGTAAAGGACATTAAAAGCTGAATTTGAGATAGCCCACCCCCCCCCCATTTTTTTGGCGCTTTTGGTGGAAGGATTTCAACTTAATTTAACCTGTCTCCCGCGGCTAGAAAATACGAGGAACGTTATAGCGGCTTTATCATCTCAATTTTTAAATTGAGAAAGACATTGCGGCTGATGCGGTGACGAATTTAAATGCCATGGGTATTGAGAATGTCGCTGTGGTCTGCGGCGACGGCGGCGGTGTCGGATATTGCCCCGGCCTGGCGGGAGCGGCTGCACCCGAGGGGACGTTTATTGTTGCCCTTGTGGCTGGGGGTGGAACAAAGTGTCTTGCTTTTGAAGCTCGTGAGAATTACCTGCAAAGCGTCTGGATTGGATCCTGTTCGTTTTGCCGCTGCGAAGCCCCACGATAGGCCGGGCCGGCATCGTCAACCTCGATTCCCAAGGCGGCGTCCGTCTCACCATTGCTATGTAACGGTCCGCGAAGTCCAACAACGCCTGAGTTTTTGGTTGGCTGTACACGAACCTACTTGTGGTTTACTGGTCGCAGAGGGTCCTACGGCTGAGCTGTCGTATCTTTACGGTGTTCCCGGTCGGCAGTATGGCACCTGGGTCTTTCGCGAGCACACTTCTGTCGCGGCATTAGCTCGTGCGACTCATCAACTATCCCTTTCCAACAGTATGCATGATGAGTCCCTTTTTGAGCTTTTTGTCCGACAGGCAGGGCCTTGTGAGGATTTGATTAAACGGTTGCTCGGGCATATCCGCGTGGGATGCAGCCGGACGTCCCGGTCTTGAAACAGCATCGATCAGAGTGTATTCAAGCGGTAGTGCGTTGTCGCCAGCATCGCATGGGGTCATGATTTGCAGAAAGTGGACAGACTTTGTCTCTGTGTGGCAATGACTTTTTTTTAAGCAGAGTGACAATCTTGAAATTAAAACAATACGATTTCGGAAAATTAAAGTTGACCTGCATTATTCATAAAATTTTACCACAGAGGCACTAAGCCTGTCCTAAGCGTGCCGAAGGGACACAGAGAATAAAAGATTTATAACCAGAGTGTGTTCAAAAGCAAGTTTTTGAAATCAAAAATTGTTTACCCTGACATATGTTCAATATCTCCAATATAATCAAACCTCTGTGCCTTTGTGTCTCTGTGGTTCATGAATTATTCAAGTTAAATAAGAATTTAAATACAGCAGGTGCATAGCCATGGGAAAAATCAACCCTTCTGTCCAACTTCATAAAGACCCTACTGCAACGTCTCCTCAAACAATTTAAAAATTCGTCTGTATTCATCTGTCCAGGAGCTCGGTTCTCTGAATCCGTGTCCTTCCAAAGGATAAATTGCCACTTCCCAGTTTTCTTTTCCGAGTTCAATGAGACGCTGCACCAAACGTACGGTATCCTGAAAATGCACATTGGTGTCGATCACGCCGTGGCAGATGAGCAGATGTCCTTTGAGTCCTTCAGCGTGATAAATCGGGCTGCTGCGCCGGTAAGCCAGAGTGTCGGCTTGAGGAATGTTGAGAATGTTTGAGGTATAGGGATGGTTGTAGTGCGCCCAATCGGTAACCGGGCGGAGAGACGCCCCGGCAGCAAACACATCAGGGGCGGTGAACATGGCCATGAACGTAATAAACCCGCCGTAAGACCCACCGTAAATTCCAATGCGTTTTGGGTCGATGCCATGTTTCTCAACCAGCCACTTGGCGCCGTCAACCTGGTCGTCGAGGTCTTGGCCGCCCATGAAGCGGTAAATAGCCGTGCGCCAATCGCGGCCGTAGCCGGCGCTGGCGCGATAATCGATATCGAGAACGGTGTACCCCTTGTCGGCCAGCAGATTGTGAAACATGTACTCGCGAAAATAGCCCGACCACCATTTGTGGGCATTCTGCAGGTAACCGGCGCCGTGGACAAAAACAACCGCTGCGCCGTTGGCTTCTTCGGGTTTATACAATCTCGCATAGGGCCTGGCGCCATCCCGGGCCGGGATTTGCACAATCTCAGGAACCCGCCACTCATACCTGCGCCATTCTTCGGTGGTCGAAAGTGTCAGTCGTTTTGCTTCTGAATTCGGTTTTGCATTTTGGACATACAATTCCGGCGGTTTGTTCATAAAGGAGTATCGGATGGCCAGTTTCTTGCCGTTCGGTGACACAACGGCATCGTTTCGTCCCTCCATGCCGGTGAGTTTGTTCCACTTGCCGCCTTCAAGAGACATGCGGTAAAAATGCCGCTCCCCGGGATGGACTTTATTGGCAGCAAAGTACCAGTTCTTTTTATCGCGTGACATTTGCGGATCGTAAATCTCAAAGTCACCTTTTGTTAAAGTTTTTTTTGTACCGGTTTTTGGATCCGCAACATAAAGGTGACTATAACCTGACTCCTCGCTGCAGAACCAAACTCGTTTATTATCCGGCATCCAGCCCACTCGTCCACCCCCAAACCGCCAGCCGATATTTGGACCCGCCACCCAGGCTTCATCATGTTGGCGGTCGAAACTGATCAGATTCCCGGAGGGTAAATCAAGCATCGCCAACCAACGATCTTTATTATCCATTGCCCGCACTACCACAAAAGCCTGATTGCCATTTGTGCTCCAATAAGGACCATAAAATCTCGTCTGTCGCGTCTTTTGTTTTTTGGGTTCATCATTTTTTGAATCCTTCTTCCTTTTTTCAACCCGGGTAAACTCCGCCACCTCAAAAATGCCGGGCAGGCTGTCCGGTTTTATATAGATGAGCGTATCTTCTTTTAAATTGTAAAAAACAAACTGCGAGGCTCTCTGCGAATGACCAACTTTGGCCCGGGCTTTCAAATCTTTAGTGAATCCGGTTTCCGCGACATAGTCAGGTACCATGGTCCGTTTGGATTCGTCTTTTTCAACCAGACGAAAAGTCACAAATCTGCCGTCCGGCGACAGAGAAGGTGATTGCACCTCTTTACTCTCGATGTAAATTTTTGGCGGAGCGGAGCGGTTTTCCGCCAGCCGGGCCTCCCTGGAACGCCGGCGTTTTTCTTTCCTTTCTTTGACAATTCGAATGAGATCGAGTTCTTCATTTTTGACAAATTTTTCCGCGTCGGTTTTTGGCTCCGGATCATCTTCCGGCTTCTTGCCCTTTTTAAAATCGGTGAGCTGGGTTGTCGTCCCGGTGGCTCTCTCCCACTTGTAAAGGTTCATCCCGCGTTGGAAGATTACAGCGCTTTCGTCCTGAGAGAATTTCGGGTTGGACTCAGGATCGCTGGTATTTGTTATTTGTAAAATTGAGTTACGTTTAATATCAAAAAGAAAAATGTCACCGTTGCGGGAAAACAACTTGGTGCGGTAGTCGCGCGAGTAGACGCCTCGCGCGGGAGCAAGACGCAAACGTTCATTTCGCGAAAGTTTGATCGGTGTGCCGCCGTTTGCCGCGACTTTATAAAGCGAGTCTGAATCAACGGCTTCCGGGTTCCAGTTAAAGTAAATCCATTTACTATCTTCCGACCAGAAGGGAT
>SMXC01000009.1 GCA_004356825.1 Caldithrix sp. | reverse complement strand
TGGGCTGGATTCGCTTAAATAATCAATAGCTGAAGGCGAAATCTTAGCGGTTGCATATAGTACAAAAAACGGTGAGACTTTTGGTGATCTTACCAGACCGGATACCGCAACAGGAACAATGATACTTAAATTAATCAAATCACGAAATGCCAACCCAAGAGGTTGCAACAGCAAACCTTGAATGGAAGCACATTTATTCGCTCGGTGGCGAAAACATTCAACGAGAACGGGTCGATGTAAAAGTATTTTTCCAACCGACAACAGGCGTTCCTGAAGAAACAGATCGTTCTGGTCACAAATGGCTACAAACTTTTGGATTGGATCGAAAAGACAAGCATGGCGCTTCAATCCTGATGGTATAATTGATTTAGATTCTAATCTTGTCGATTTGGTCAATGGCGAATTACATTTTCCGGATCTCAGGCCTTTTGATTCCCATCGGATACTTTGTATGTGGTGTGTTGACACAAAGTCTGGCCGATGAAGAAACGAGTACCGGCTATTTATGATACAACAGTCCAACCTGTTATTAATGCACTGAGCAGGTTTTTCATTGAAATCAAACAAGTCGCTGATAAAAATTAAAAAAGAGCTGCGAGGGAGGGAACCAATAGTCAGAAAAATTGCAAATGTTCTTTTGATTTTTCACTTCTTCAGTTTTTTGTCTTGTAGAACCGGTGAACCAAAAGCACCAACCTTTGACGGCGATAAAGCCTACCAATATTTAATCAGACAGTGCGATTTTGGACCCCGCGTTCCAGGGAGTCAGGCCCATCAACGCTGTCTCAACTTTTTGACTTCAGAGCTAAAGAAATTTGATGCCACGGTTACGTCTCAACCTTTTAGACAAAAACTGCCCGGTTTTGAGAACCCGGTAACGATGACAAATATCATCGCCAGTTTTGGTTTGGAAAAAGCTGAGCGGATTCTGCTTTGTGCACACTGGGACAGCCGACCCTGGGCTGACCAGGACCCGGATTCAGAGAATAGAGACAAACCAATAATAGGCGCTAACGACGGCGCATCCGGAGTGGCTGTTTTGCTGGAGGTAGCAAGACACCTGCAATCAGCGGAACCCAAATATGGCGTCGATATTATTCTTTTCGATGGAGAAGATTCCGGATTGCCGGGTCAGGCGGATTCGTACGCTCTTGGTGCGCAACATTTTGCAAAAAATAAAGATTTTCGCTACCGGCCCGCATTCGGCATTTTGCTTGATATGATTGGTGACGGCGACCTGCAGATTTACCAGGAAGAGAATTCGATAAATTATGCGCCAAAGATTGTTAAACGGATCCGGGATCGAGCTGAGGAGCTTGGCTCTGCTTCTTTTCATGCCTCATCAGGATATCAGGTTACAGATGACCACCTGCCTCTTTTAAATGTTGGTATTCCTTGCGTCAACCTCATTGATTTTGATTATGAATATTGGCATACGCTTGCGGACACCCCAGACAAATGCAGCCCTGAAAGCTTAGCAGAAGTTGGCCGCGTCATTTTGAGTCTACTTTATGAATAGTTAATGATCATGCCGGACTGGTTTCAAATTCGCATTAGGGTTACTCGGGATAGTATGGACGCAGTTGCAAACTACTTGTTTGAATTAGGAAGTTGCGGCTGCCAGGAATTGGAAAATGAGATTGTCGCTTTTTTCCCAAATCAAGTCTCAAAATCCGAAATGAAGGAAGAGGTTGAAGCTTATTTAGATAACCTGAGAGATCTTGGATTTAAGCTGGCTACCAATCATTTGGAAATTACTGAAATTGCCGATCGGGACTGGAACAGTGAATGGAAAAAAAGTTTTAAACCAATTCGGATTTCGGAGAAGTTTATTGTCAAGCCGACCTGGGAAAAGTTAGATTCGTCCTCGGATACCTTCGTAATCGAAATGGATCCCAAACAGGCTTTTGGGACCGGGCATCATGCGACGACTCAGATCATGGTGCAGTTTTTAGAAAGGTATCTTACTTCTCCGAAAAGAATCCTCGATGTTGGTACCGGTACTGGGATCCTGGCAATCGCAGCACATAAACTGAACGCCGGGGATATCGTTGCAATCGATGTGGACCCGGTCGCCGTCGATGCCGCGCGCGAGAATTGTCAAATCAACTCAGCCACGTCGGGCTTACTTTTATTTGCTGGCGAAGTGAGTGCACTTTCAACTTATCCCTTCGATCTGGTTTTGGCCAATCTTAATAAGCTAGTTATTTTAAGATCATTGACGCTGTTTAATAATCTTCTAAATCAAAGAGGACATTTAATCCTTTCTGGAATTCTTGTTGAAGAATCGAATGAAGTGAAAGAAGCTTTTTTAAAACTGTCTGATTTGGAATTGTTTGAAGAGGTTATTAAAGAAGAGTGGATTGGCTTTGTTTTAAAAAAGAATCCTTAGAATGCAGAAAATTGCAGCAATAGATATTGGCACAAATACTGCTCTACTTTTGGTAGCTGAAGTGACTCAGGGAAATGAAATTATTCCAATTGTTCAAGAGGAATGGATCGTAAGATTAGGAGAGGGCGTCGATCGAAAGAAAAATCTAAGTTCGGAAGCAATCGCCAGGACGCTGGCGGCAATTCAAGAGCAGATTGAAATCGTAAGAGATTTGGGTGTTGAACAGATTCTGATCTCGGGAACAAGCGCTGTTCGGGATGCTGTAAATCGTGAAATATTGCTCGACGCAATTAAGAATGATTTTGGAATCACCCTGCAAGTTTTATCCGGAGATGAAGAAGCAAAACTGACTTACTTTGGCGCGCTCTCTAATCAAAATTTACCAGGGGATATTTTAGTAGTCGATATTGGCGGCGGCAGCACCGAGTTAATATTCGGCACGCAGCAAAAGATTGAATATGCCACCAGCCTAAACATTGGTTCGGTGAGACTAACCGAAAGGTTTATTGGGACCGATCCAATTACCGATGCCGAATACAACTCCATTCGTCACGCAATTAAAGAGCAATTGACTTCTCTAAAGCACTTTGATGCAGAACAATTGGTGGGCATCGCGGGGACCATTACAACGCTGGCCGCCATGCAGCTGCAAATGGATATTTATGATTCATTAACGATTGATAATTCTCTTATAACAATCTCAAAAGTAGAGAAAATCATAAGCGTTCTTAAAAAGAAAACACTTTCGCAAAGAAAGAAAATGCCAGGGCTGAAACCAAAACGAGCCGATGTGATCTTGGCCGGCGCTTTAATTCTGGTCGAGGTGATGCAACATCTTAAGTTTACAGAAATACTTGTCTCCGATAGAGGAGTTCGATTTGGATTGATACTACAGGAGTTGGGAATGATTAATGTCTGAGGGCTTTGTCTTTTAGTTTTTTCTTGAGCATTTCCCGTGCCCTGAAGATGCGGGCTTTCACGGTTCCCAGTGGGATATTGAGTATCAGTGAAATTTCTTCATAGGATTTTTCTTCCGAATGCCTCATGATGATGGCAGTTTTATAATTTGCAGGTAACTCATCGATAGCAGACTCAATTATATTTGACCGCTCTTCGCTTAAAATCGACTTATCCGGACTCATCGAAGTGTCCGGAAATTCCCTGTCTAACTCACCGTCGTTAGATTGTACCGGTTTGTTAATGGAATAGGTCTTCAGCTTTTTCTTTCTCATATGGTCGATACAATTATTTATTGCTATTTTGTACAACCATGTTGAGAACGCATATTCTTCATTGAAGGAAGGAAGGGCCTTGAAAGCTTTCATGAAGGCTTCCTGCACCAAATCCTCTGTTTCCTCTTTGTTCCTCACCATTTTGAACAGAAGATTATAAATAGCACCGCGATAATTTTCTAAAAGATTGCTGTATGAAGACTCATCTCCTTCGATAGCCTTTTTAATTAATTCCGAATTATCACTTTTCAAATTCGATTCCGGTAAACATTTCTTAATTTTCAAATTGATTGAAAAATTACATTAAAAAAGCTAAACTTGCAAGGAGAAAATGATTGCAACTCCTTCAAAATAATTATACCTTTTGTTGTTTTTGTAACACTAAACCCTTTTAATAAAAATGCGATGAGTTTTAAATATTCAAACAATCTGAAGCCGGTTGTGGCCGCCAAAGAGATGGCTGAGATAGATCGGTTTACTATTGAGAAAGTCGGTATCCCCGGGATGGTTTTAATGGAGAATGCCGGCCGTGAAGTGGTTGCGGTTATCAGGGAAATGCTTGGAACGGTTGAGGGTAAAAATATTTATATCTTCTGCGGTAAAGGGAACAACGGCGGTGACGGGTATGTAGTAGCTCGTTATTTACTCGATATGGGGGCGAATGTAAAAACATACCTCGTTGGAAAAATCGATGAGGTAAAAGGCGATGCAGGGAGTAACCTTAGAATCTTAAGAGGCTTAGGCCATAGTATGCTCCCAATTTCAAGCGTGGAGCACGTTAATTGGAATAATGGAGCACATCTTTTGGTCGACGCGTTGCTTGGAACCGGAGTTCGAGGCGTTCTAACGGGGTTAATGAAAGAGCTTGTGGAGAAAATCAACGAAGATCGTGCTCCGATTATTTCGGTTGACCTCCCGACGGGTGTGGAAGCTGACACCGGAGCTGTTGGTGGCACATGCATTCAAGCAAAGACTACGGTTACAATGGGTTATCTTAAAAACGGTTTGCTCTTGACTCCGGGCAGAAAACATGCCGGCGATGTGATTGTTGCGGACATCGGTATTCCGCGTGCGGTTCTCAAAGAAAAAAATATAAAATGCTTTCAACTGACTGCCGATTACGTTAATATGGTGCTCCCAAAACGAGAGGCTGATACGTTTAAAAATAGATGCGGGCAAGTCTTTTTGCTCGCCGGTTCAATCGGTTTAACAGGAGCGGCTGTTCTAAGTTCTGAAGCAGTGCTCCGAATTGGCGCTGGAATGGCTTTGCTTGGAATTCCGAAAAGCCTAAACGCAACGATGGAAGAAAAGCTTACCGAGGTCATGACCCTGCCTCTTCCTGAAACAGATCAACAAAGTTTAAGTTTTGATGCCAAAAAAATAATTTCCGGGAGATTTCAGTGGGCAAATAGTTTAGCGGTGGGCCCGGGTCTTTCAACTCATTCTCAGAGTGCAAAGCTGGTGAAATGGATTTTGGAGAATTTTGGTAAACCTGTTGTTCTTGATGCGGATGCGATAAACTGCCTCAAAGATGATAAAGAACTGCTCAAGACGGCCAAAAGTGATTTGATTTTGACGCCGCATCCCGGCGAATTGTCTAAATTGGTTGGAATGAGCACCAAGGAGATTTTAGCTAATCCTATCGAGATTGCTCGTGAGCAGGCGAATAAATTAAATGTAATCCTGGTCTTAAAGGGGGCGCCCACAATAATCGCATCTCCGGATGGGTATGTTTTTATTAATTCAACTGGAAATCCGGGGATGGCGACTGCTGGTATGGGTGACGTGCTCACCGGCGCGATTGCAGGATTGATAGCCCAGGGAATGTCACCATTGGACGGCGCCTTAGCTGGTGTTTACTTGCATGGCGTGGCAGGCGATATTTCAAAATCAGAATTGGGTGAAGCCGGATTACTCGCCGGCGATGTTTTACGAAATTTGCCGTTAGCGGTGAAAACATTCGAAGATAACAAATGACAGAAAACAATTGGAATTATAAATTCGTTGCACCTGCAATTTGTTACGCAGGTTTGATTTTTTTCCTATCCTCTCTACCCTCAAGCGTCGTTCCAAACCTGAGAATTTCCTTTGGCGATCTTATCATACATTTTTTTGAGTATTCTGTGTTCGGGTATTTATTAGGGTTGGCAATAATGCAATCGCCCAGCAAGATAAACTGGAAAAACTTTTTGGCGATTTTTATCATCGGAAGTTTATACGCTGCTTCTGACGAATATCATCAATCGTTTGTCGAAGGCCGGTTTTCGGAGGTGAGTGATTTTCTGGCCGACTCAGCCGGTGTTATTTTGGGTTTGGGCGGGTTTGTTATCCGCAAAAAGTAACTCAGATGTTTTTTTATTTTGTCGCGCCTCAGTCTTCTTCGGAAATTTATTGCTATCCTGAATAATTCATGAATCACCATTTCAGTCAAAAAACTTCAATAGTGTCATGCCCGCCTTCGCGGGAATGACGACTTTTATGATTTGTGAATTAATCAGGCTATACATTGTTTATCTTAAATCATGAATATAATTTGTCGCACTTGAAACTTGAATTCACGCAAACAAAATACTCGCTTTTAGAATGACAAACTGATTGGCTGGAAGTATTTGAAAATAAGCAGCCTGATTTGGTTGACTGAATTTTAGTTTAAGATATCGGTCCAGACTCTGAGAAAATTCTCCCCTAAGATTTTTTTAATTCTTTCCGGAGAGTATCCCATGTTTAGCATTCCCTGGGTCAGCACGGGTAAATCAGCGGCATCCTGCATATCTTCGGGGATTCTCGGAATCCAACCATCAAAATCCGAGCCAATGGCAGCGTGGTCTTCGCCTACATTCTGTACGATAGTGTCGATATGTTTTAATATGATTTTGGATGAGGGATTTTTTTTGTCTTTTGAAAGATAATGCATCGCAAAGATGATTCCTACAACCCCGCCCGATTCGGCCACCGCTTTTAGAGCTTCGTCGCTGATATTTCTGGAATGATTATTTATACTTTTTATTCCGGTGTGCGTAACGACGACCGGTTTTTTGCTGACCTTGCAGGCGTCTAAAACCCCCTGATTGTTGGCATGGGCAAGATCGACAATCATACCAACCTCATTCATTTTTTCGATGACCGCATTGCCGAACTCGCTGAGGCCGTCGTTCTTGTGCATTCCAATCCAGGGTGAGGAAGTAGCGGCGTCATTTCTGGTAAAATGTGTTAAGGTGAAGTAGCGCACGGCAAATTTATTAAAAAGCTCATCAATTCGATCCAGACGTTTTTGACAGGTTTCTTTCCCCGGTTTGCCCAGACAATGGACGCCCTCAACAACTGGAAATCCGGCCAGCTTTCCCTGTTCAAAAGCCCGGCGAATATCCGCCGGTTCCGCCGCCAGAATTATTCGCTCGTCTTCAGTAATTAATTCATGAAAGTAAGCCAGTTGTTTTTGAATCGTCTGCCAGCACCTTTCCGACCGAAAGGGCGGGGAGTGAATCCCAAATGCGCCAAAGGTGTAACCCCCTTTGAGCATTCTTGGAATATCGATGTGATTGAAGCAGGGGCAGTGCAGCTTCTGCAATTTTGTAATGCGTTGGACGGAGTTAAAAAGCCAGCGCCTTTTTGGGGGCTGCCAATTGGGATCGTGGGCATCGCTTAAATGATACCCAAAGAGTGCTTGCTGGATGATGGGGTCCACATGAAGATCGATGACGACGCTTTCTTGGTGGAGGTTCCGGGCTTCGGCGGAGATGGGTAGTCCTGAAATTGCTGCCATTTACAAAAGTAAGAAATGACTAAACACAAAGCAAAGAAAAAGGTGGGCTAAAATTATGGTACGATTTTCAAATTCGATCGATTTCTAACTACAACTGCTATTACCAAGAGTAAAGCAGCAGCCATCACAGAGGCCTTGTACCAAAACGTTGATTTTAGCTCTTCACCAGGATCGCCATATTAAAGTGTTCATTGTCCTCAGGTCTGCTCTTGTAGTCCGTGTGTTAAATTATTAATAAAAGATCATGTTGAGCGCAAATTCACCTAAGCTGAGTGCCAAAGTTAAAGTCGACGGGCACGAAACATTTTGTTGTCTTAGATGTTTTTTCCGAAAACTTGTTTAGATATCCTCAACACCGTAAGTTATGTCAGAAAATGACAAATTCAGGACAGGATACTTTAATTACAACGGAATATGTACAAAGGTTCGCTATCAGTTCTTTTAAAAAAACAACCAAAATCTGGCTGGGTTCCCGGAGATGTGGCTCGTTATCGGCTTTCTTAGATTAAGAAGCGCGGAATGATTTTAGATTGTGTATGGGATAATACAGATTTGTGTCAAAAATGTCAAGAAAAAACGAATTTATGTTAATTTGTTGCGAGTGAAAAGTCCTGACTGCGCTCGCGTTTAATTCGAGATTTTGAGCAGACCCGTTGAATTTATTTCGCTGTTTTCCACATTGACTTCAAAAAATTCAATCCACAATTCTTTATCGGTGATATCAAATCTTGTGAAACCATTTGCAGAGTGAGAGAAAATCGTATCTGATTTGTGAGTGACTTCAGATAACTTCGACGCGCTACCGGCAACAATTTGAAAGTTTTTTTTGCCGACTTCAAGGAGCTGCAAGCTATGGTCGTGTCCGGATAAATAAAAGGTAAAAGGTTTCTTCTGCATAATCGCACTTAAATCTTCGATAAATTTTTTGTAATGTTTATTATCCAGATCCTGCAGTGGTTTATAAAATAATTTGTCGATAATGGTAAACAAAATGATTGGCGGCACCCACCAAATTGCTTTCCTGAATCCCGCGTGTTTGCCGTGACTTTTGATAGGATGATGTCCAATAATAAACTTCCATTTTGAATCGTTCTGCAGAAAAGATTCCAGATCATTTAAATGTTTTTGCAGAGCATCAGTGTTATTACTTTCGTATAAATTCAACAAAACTTGTGTGTCGATCGCGATGATAGAAATTTCTCCATTAGATTTAATTGGTATTTCTTGTGGGATGGTGAGTTTATAAATGTCTTCATCCTTTAAAGTTTGATAATTTTCTAAATCATCGGTGTCGGTGTTTTTTTCAGGATCTATCGGGTAATACTTCCAGTTATCGTACAATCTCTCTGCTGTGGTTTCCTGGTGGATAATATCACCGGCGAAATCGATGCCGCCAGCTATGTCGTTGTGATCATGATTGCCCGGCACGATATGGAAAACAACCTTTTGACCATCATATTTAATATCTGAATAAATGTTTCCGAAAGTTCGTTCTAGGAGCCGCGTTGCCACAGGATTGTTCCAACCTTCCGGCAGTCCAACTTCATAAACATTATCGCCTAAACCCAAAACAAACGGTGCCGTATTTCTACCGGATGGTAGTTCTTCAATTTCTTGTTTAAGCCCTGCGGCAACGGCTTTTTGAGTTTCGTCACCTGTTCCCCAGTCTCCCAAAGCAAAGAATGTCAAAACATTTTTATGGTTTGGGCGATCTTCGGGGCGACCCGGCTGGACCAAATCTTCTGGTGCAGATTTTCTGAGAAAAGGGCGTGTATCACCACAACCTGCAAGGAATAGCAGAATATAAATCAGGCAGAATGTTTTTTTCATGTGAGCTTTAGGTTAGGTTTTAAAGCGGTTCGTAATCGGCATCCGACGGTCTTTACCGAATGCTTTGTGAGTTATTTTTATACCGGGGGGCGCTTGACGGCGTTTGTACTCGTTTTTATCAACTAGGCGGGCGATCTCCTTAACAATGTCTCGGGGATAGCCTTGTTCAATAATTTCCTTCACACTTTTATCTTTCTCCACAAATTCTTCTAAGATTGGATCTAGAAGCTCATAAGAAGGGAGAGAGTCTTGGTCCGTTTGCCCTGGCCGTAATTCAGCGGTGGGGGCCTTGGTTAAGATAGAGGATGGAATCAACTCCTTTCCTGCTGTTTGGTTTTTATATTCACAGAGTTTATAAACCCATGTTTTCGGGACGTCTTTTATGACTGCAAATCCGCCGGCCGTATCGCCATAAAGCGTACTGTAGCCAACACTGGTTTCACTTTTGTTGCCGGTTGTAAGCACCAGCCAACCGAATTTATTTGACAAAGCCATCAGCAAATTACCGCGAATTCGCGCCTGGAGATTCTCTTCAGTGATGTCCTGAGGGCTGTCTTTAAAAACCTCTTTGAGCGTTTCCTGGTAGGCATCAAATGCTTTTTTAATGGGTATTGTATCTGAACGGATTTCCAGATTAGCTGCTAACACTTCTGCATCCCTGGTGCTTGTTTCAGAAGTGATTTCGCTTGGCATCATGATGCCGATGACGTTTTTCGAACCCAGGGCGTCCACGGCTAACGCAGCCGTGAGCGCTGAATCTATTCCACCACTCAGCCCGATAACGACTTTTGTAAAACCATTTTTAGACACATAGTCTTTAGTGCCCAGGACAAGCGCCTGGTAGATTTCCTCAAAACCTTCCAAGTGTGAATCGGTCCTTTTAAGAAGGGTTGATTTTTCAGGTTCCTCTAAAGGAGCTTCAAGTGCGATAAATTCCACTTCATATTTAGAGTTGAACTCTTTTTTATCCAATTTGAAAGTTGGATCTTTATGCCGAAAGTCTCTTAATTCATTTACATCCAGGTCAATCAGAATAAAATCTTCTTCGAATTGACGCCCTTCAGCCAGGAGCTCTCCGCGATGATCCACCACAAAACTATTGCCATCGAAAATGAGCTCATCTTGACCGCCAATTAGATTAACATAAACGACGATCGTTCTTGTATGCCGCGCGCGATTCATTCCCATAGCAAGGCGATCTTTTCTTTTGTTTGCGAAGTAGGGGGATGCAGAAAGACTTAGAATGATTTCAGCGCCTCCTCTAAATGCCTGACTTTCCGTGACCCCGTCCGGAACCCAAATATCCTCGCAAATGTTTAGGCCAAACTTAATTTCATTATATTCGAATATGAGGGGACGTTTACCCGGGGTAAAATACCGTTTTTCATCAAAAACGCTGTAGTTGGGGAGGCAAATTTTGTGGTGGGTCGCTGCAATCTTTGCTTGCTGCAAGATGGCCGCCGCGTTATAAATGTCATTATCGAAATCAACAAAGCCGATAATTGTGATCGCTTTTTTATTGGTTTCGGCGAGCCGATTAAGGTAAACTTTGTTATCTGAGATGAACTTTTGTTTCAGAACCAGGTCTTCAGGCGGATATCCCGGGATAGTTAATTCCGGGAAAATGATAATCTCGGCACCGGCTTTTTCCGCTTTGCCGGTATACTCTCGAATTTTGCGGAAATTCCCCTCTAAATCACCGACGATTGTGTTGGTTTGAGCAAGGGCAATACGAATTTGATGATTCATTCGAAAATATTCCGGTAATTTGCTATAAATGAAATAAAACATACATTTTTATGAATACAAAATCAAGCCATAATTCATAAAAAAATTGGGCGTCTGTAAAAGATATGAAAATTAGTTCAACTTTTTTCTTGACTCAGAAGTCTTAATTCTGTTTATTTGTAATAATTCCTTTCTAAACCTCTTCGCTTACTGATATCACCGTAGTTCAAAAAAATAGGGGAATATGACTCGTTTCACAAGGAACGATTATCGCTTCTCGTTATTAATAAAGAGCATTCCATAAAATATATTTTTAGAATAAAAGGAAGGGACCAAAATGAAAAAGTTAATGGTTGGGTTATGCCTTGTTATAACAATTGTGGGGGTCATATATTTGGTCCAGGCCGGAATTATAACCTGGCAACCCTTGACAATGATAATTGCCGCCGTGGCTGCCCCTTTTAAATTTATCATGAGTTTTTTCGGCAACGAGGAAAAAATTCGGGCTAAATTTGCCGATGAAAGGGCGGAGGAGCGGGCCCAGCAGACTGATTTTGACACCAGGATTAAACAAAGAGAAGAAAGGGTCGGTGCTTTACGCAAAGAAGTTGAAGATATCGATGCCGAATTGCAGATACTCAGGAAAAAACGCCAAGCAGGAACCACTGCAGAAAAAAACATTACGGATAAACAACAGGAAAGACAGGATCTTCTTGGTGAGTAGATAAAAGAAAGGATGGTACCTATGAGGAATATTTTAATATTTACAATTATGGTTATACTTGCGCCAAATTTAGTGGAGGGTCAAGAGAAAAAATATCCATACCCGTTAAAGCCAGGGCAGCGATTTACAGGTTCCCGCTCAAGTTGATACTTTATTTTGGGTTTTGAAAAGTTCCCAATATGATAAAGCTATCTCTGATATAAAAAGTTATAAGAAGGAAATTGAACTTCTGGAGATGAAGACAACCAATTTAGATGAGATCTTGGCCATAAATGACAGCACGATCTCGGAATTTAAAATTGAGAAAGTTCGGCTGTTTAATAAATGGGAAGAGACCCATATGAAGTTAGAGGATTCGGAAGTAACAGTTTTGAAGCTGAAAAGATGGACGCTTTTCTCCGGAATACTCGGAGTGGGTGCTGGTGTCCTTCTTGGTGCCCTGGTATTTTAGTGTAAATTACGAATATATTTTAATCATCAGCAAAATTTTTTAACGGAGGAAACAATGAGTGCAAATAGCTGGGTATTTCAGGCAGTTTTTGCAGGAGTAGGAGCTTGGTTGCTCGTAATGGCTCTTGTTTTTGTTAAATTATTAGGAAGATATACTTTTGGTAAGTGGACAGTAGACAATCCGAACCCCTATGCCAAGGAGACGTTTGCCATGCCAAGAGGCGTTTTTCGTGGTATGTTAACTCTTTCATTACTTTATGCGGTGGTACTATTTGAAGTGGCTAATATACAAACAACGGGTCTTGAAACGAAAATAGAGCAGTTGCTGGTAGCATTTCAAATGATGATTGCTTTTTATTTTGGCAGTAAAGTTATGCATCACGTGGCATCAGCAGATAGGGATAAATCTGTAAATAAGTAGGCATAAGCCACTAAATGGTGAGAGTATGGAGGTTTGGGATAATTGCCAACCAAATTCGATTTTAAACCAAAAAATTCAAGTAAAATAACGCTTTTTGCAAACAAAGCCGAAGCAATTGTATTTTGGCTGTCCCTGGCTGGATTAATTTTTTTGGGCATTATCTCGTTGTCCCGGTTTTTAACTAACAAGCAATCTAAATTGGAAGTTGATTTTCGACGGGATTTGGTAACCAGAATTGAAACCTTGGAAGATCAAAGTCGGATGATGAAGAGCCAAAACGATAGTTTGAGGAAGGAGTTAGAAAACTTAGAGCGTCATCTAAACACAGAAAATTGATTCTCCAGAGAATGGATTACATTTAGTAATTTGTTTGATCTACAAATAATTATTTTGAATCCCGCCTGAACGCAGATATAATGACCCCTATCTGATCCTGGATCCT
The DNA here is from genome assembly GCA_004356825.1 of Caldithrix sp. Classification (GTDB taxonomy): domain Bacteria; phylum Zhuqueibacterota; class Zhuqueibacteria; order Oceanimicrobiales; family Oceanimicrobiaceae; genus Oceanimicrobium. The sequence continues at coordinate 2,226 of SMXC01000009.1, read as the reverse complement.
CCGGATTCCAGAAGTCGGACCTACAAAATGCTCCATAATCATTGAAAAAGCTAATGCCTCACCATCTGCCGTAGTTGTGTAACCTGCGAGCGCGCTTGTGCCGCGAAGTGTACCTGTTTTGCCGCGCAGTTTTCCTTCTGCTGGAGTGTTCTTCATGCGATTCCGCAAAGTACCGTCAATGCCGGCGATAGGAAGTGAAGCCTTGAACTCTGCTTGAACATTGAAATCCTGGTGCATTTGTTTCAAAAGTTCGATGATTTGAACCGGCGATATCATGTTATACCTGGAGACCCCGGAACCATCGGCCAGGCCGAAAGATGTCGTATCCACACCAATTTGATGGAAGAATCGCTTGATCGTTGACAACCCCTTTTTAGCAGTACCGGGCGGTCCCAATATTTCTGCGCCGAGGGTTTTGAGAAGAAGCTCGGCATATAAGTTATCGCTGTTTTTGTTAGTGGTGGTGGCTAAAAAGGATAATCGCTGCGACAGATGTTCGACCAAGACTAAATTCGTGTCCGGAGTTTCACCTTTTATGATGTCGCCGGTAAATTCAATTTCTTCAGCCGACAAAAGCTCCGAGAACAGCGTTCCAAAATAGAGTGCAGGTTCGATGATTTCAATGACTCTCATTTTCTGAGGAGACATCGCTGTTACCCCGCCTTCAACGATAATCGTATTTTCGTCTTCCCGCCATTTTCTTTCGATTTTAAAATCTTTTAGAAGGGTCGTATCGGTAGAATCTGTAGTGACGCCAAAATTCTCAATAGTGACATAAGAGGTCTGGGGAACCAGAGTGACGACCAATGTATCTCCAATCGCTGCTCCCGGGCTGACTTTAACGGTCACGCAATTACGGTTGACGCTCAGCGCGCCGATTGGAGCGAAGTCCGACGACGAAGCGTCATCCCACATCCAGCCGGCACCATAATAGTAGTCATCCAGGTAAGTTTCGTCACAAACCAGATCGCCGGTGATTTGTTGGATGCCAAGTTCTTTTAATTTTTGTACGATCTCCCACAAATCCTTGGTCGTTAAGCTCGGGTCGCCAGATCCTTTAATGTAAAGATTGCCCGAGATGGTGCTGTCGGTAATTGCGGAGGTGTCTGCATAAAAAGTTGTTTTGAATTTGAAATTCGATCCGAGTTTGGTTAAAGCAGTTGCTGTTGTCAACAGCTTCATATTCGAGGCCGGATGAAACAGAAGCTCGCTGTCTGTTTCGAAGAGCACCTGGCCAGTTTTTAGGGATACGATTTTTATGCCGGCCCGCGACTGATAAAGAGCGGAGTCGCTCAGCACACTTTCGATTTGCTGTGTGAGTTCAGCAATGGCTTTTTTTGTAAATGAATGTTTTATCCCAAATCGGGAAGGCGCACAGGCTAAGTTGATTAGAACAAATATTAAAAACCAAAATGAAAAATGGAATTTGTTCATTAAAAAATAAAAACAGGATATCTTAAATTTTAAATTCATTGCCTTCAATTGATTTTATACTGTTTGCAAAAGTCTATTGTACTCGATACATTTTAAAAGGCTGTCTAAAAAGTGTGTAAAAGGACGTCTTTGCGAGCGTTTTTCAGCGAAGCAATCTCCTTCGCAAGCATGAGATTGCTTCATCCCGCAAAGAAACCCGGGATTCGCAACGACATTCTGGGCTTTTTGGAAAACCCTGGCTCGAATGGTTAAAAAGTGTTTGCATAGACGCACAAAACCCCCAAAGCCGATGGACTAAAATGATTTGAATTCGCATCTAAAAACTGAGCAAGCGATTTCTTTTGATTTGAAATAGTCATGAATTCTGCAATTTCTTCCGACTGTTTAGCTGAAGCCAACCTGATAATTTCTTCGGCTGTCAGGCCGCTTCTTGCCTTAAAAAGCAATTCCGGTTTTTGGGTGCCCGCGGTTTCAATGAGACCAAAGCAATCGAGAGATTCTTCATCTTTTAAGTCCAGATGGGCTTCTTCTTTTACTTCAGCTTTAATTGCCAAAAACGGATCTGGAATTCCGGAGAGTGTGTTTTCTTGCGGGTGGATGTGGCCGCCTAAAACATCAAGGTCTCCTGGACATTCACCGACGGCTCGGCTTCTTTTAATTAAAACGATTTGCTCATCACTGCTAATCAGAACAACGCTGACGCCCAGAGCTTTGGATAAATAATCAAACCCAAATTGTTTCTCAATATCATTTGTGAATTCATTCGAATAGAGGAGTTCTTTATAATTAGAG
>SMXC01000218.1 GCA_004356825.1 Caldithrix sp. | reverse complement strand
TTAAAAGGCGATGAAATTAGCATTCAATCGAGAATTATGTGTATAGCTGATATTTATGATGCACTGAGCTCCACGGACCGGCCGTACAAAAAGGCGCTGCCCATCGATGAGACGGTTAATATTCTGAGAAACGAAATAACGGCCGGCAAACTCGATGGTGATATCGTTGAGATGTTCATTCGCAGGAAGCTGTATCAAAAAAGTTCATTTGAAGAGGATGAGGATTAAATTAGCTTTCCCGAAACTCTATCGGTAAATTTTCTGTAATCAATTAAATGAAAATTGCTGCCGTTTCCGATATGCACGGGAATCTCGATCCCATTCATGAAATTTTAAAAAAAGAGAATCCCGATTTACTTCTTTGTGCCGGCGACTGGGGTACCCCTGGGGAGATTTTCCAAAGCGACTTTGATGCCATTGTTCAAAAAGTTACAACCTTTACCGTTTATGGAAACCATGATAATCTCGGACTTCTCTCGAAAATTGAAAATCAAGATGGCAGAGCTATTTTGATTGACAATGGTGCCACCAAAAATTATGATAATTTGGTCATTGGCGGGATTAATGGCATCCGGGCAAAATCTCATAAAAAGCCCTGGTATATTACCGATGAAGAAGTGATAGCGGCGGCGGCTAAGATCTCAGAAAAAAAAGTTGATATTTTGATGACACACGAGTGCCCGCGGGGAATAGCTGACTTGACCCCGACTGGCACTCATGGCGGACAAAGGTGCTTCACGGACGCCTTCAAATTGGTTAATGCCAAACTTTACATTTGCGGGCATCTGCATCGGAAAAGTGCTTACCAAACCAAGGATGGGAAATTAGTCGTAAATATTGGTTTTACCCAAGCGGGCGATTACGCAGTTTTTAATTTTAAAAACGAGTCGTTTGAATTTGAAAGCAAAGTGATTTGAGTATCCCAGATTACAAAATTGATGAAGTACGCGAGGCTACCGACGTTGTTGATCTGATCTCCGGTTACGTGACTTTGAAGAAAAAGGGCCAGAATTTTTTTGGACTCTGTCCATTCCATACCGAAAAAACGCCCTCATTCAGTGTCAACCCGGACAAGCAGATTTTTCATTGTTTCGGCTGTAGCGCTGGTGGCAATGTTTTCACTTTTCTCATGCGCAGCGAGGGCATCAGTTTTCCCGAGTCGATAAAGTTCCTTGCCCAGCGCGCCGGAATTCAAATTGAGTACGACAAAAAAGACGAGGTTCGCAGTCAAGAAAACGAGGCGCTTTATTACGTTAACGAATTTGCCGCAAAGTTTTTTCAAGAATCTCTGCAGAGCAAAAAGGGTGAGCATGCTCTCAAATATCTAAAAGAGAGAGGCCTGAGCTCTGAAAATATTAGGGTATTTGGGTTGGGATATGCGCCTCCGGGTTGGCAGAGTCTTATTACTCAGGCAAAGAATACATCAAACGACCTCGAGTTGCTGCATCGCGCCGGGCTGACTCTGAAAAAAGAAGAAGGGGGCTACTACGATCGGTTTCGCGATCGAATCATATTCCCGATTTTGAATTTAAGCGGCCGAGCGGTTGCGTTTGGCGGCCGTAAATTGAGCGAGAAAGACGATTCACCTAAATATATTAACTCGCCGGGAACTTCAGTCTATGAAAAAGGCAAAATGCTTTACGGCCTATTTCAAAATCGAGATGAAATTCGTAAGCAGAAGAAATCTGTTTTTGTCGAAGGGTATATGGATTTGCTCAGCCTGGTTGCCAATGATATCAAAAATGTGGTGGCCTCTTTGGGGACATCCTTAACCGAAGAGCAGTCACGGTTAATCCTGCGTTACAGCAAACATGCGGTTCTGATATATGACAGTGACGCCGCCGGCGTTGCTGCTACTTTACGCGGTTCGGATATTTTACTTGAAACCGGCCTTGACGCTTTTATTGTAAGTTTGCCCAAAGGTGACGATCCCGATAGTTACGTCCTGGAAAACGGCACCGAGGCATTGTTAAAAAAAATTGAAAACGCCGAGAATTTTTTTGATTATAAAATACAGCGTTCTTTAGAGAAACCGCCCGAAAATCGCAGAGAGGAAGTACATTCAATATTAGAATCTATTGCGAGAATAAAAGATGCCATTCAACGAAGTTTAATAATTACCAAAGTCTCCGAGCAGCTAAATGTTAGTGAAAAAGCATTGTGGAGTGACCTGGCACCCATTCTTCAACAAAAGCAGAAAGGTGAAAGGCGACAGTCGGAGATTGCCAAACGGTTGAATGATCTCGGTAAAACCCGGAAAAGTGGACGAGGTGAGAAAGCGGTTGCCGATCTCGTTAGAATTATGCTTCACGACTGGGATTTGGCGGAGTATATTTTTGCAAGTCTCGACTTAGCGGAAGTAAGGGAAGTGGATTTGTTTCCGATTGTAAATTACCTCAAAAACCAGCACAAGGGTGGAGGACGTTTTTCTGAGAAAGAATTGAATCAGCAATTCAATGACGTCGAGTTGACGGCTTTTATTGTGCAAGTGTTTAACGAAGACTGGCAAGGGTTAAACTTGAAACGTTGGGCAACAGACTGCATTTCGGTCATTCATAAAGAAAAAATTCAAAAACAGATTGAAGGCATCCGGGAAGAAATCCGTTTGGCGCAAGATTCCGGGCAGCCAGTAAACGATCTTTTAAACCAATGCATGGATTTGGAGGCGCAAAAGAAGACTGTTATTGCAGAAGTTTAGTGAGTAAGCTTGCAGGAAAATCTCAAAAGGGTTTCCTCATTAGACAGAGAGAGTGATAGTTTAAGGCAGGCTAATTTAATAGTTTTCAAATTAAAAGAAATTCGGTGAGCCTCGGTGACTTCGGCGCAATTCGGTGGGAAAATATTTGTATTTTTAAAGTTAGAGAATAATTTTAGGTTAAATAGAAGAAAATCACTTTAACTGTTCATCCATATTTTTACAATATTATGATTGCTAACAACCACTCCTTAGAAGATTATTTCAAAAAGTTTAGAGAGAATGTAATAGGGTACAACCAGACCTTCGAGACACCCTTTGGCAGAAAGCGAATTGTTTATGCAGATTGGACTGCTAGCGGCAGATTATACCGTCCGATTGAAAATAAACTAATGAATGAATTCGGGCCATTTGTCGGGAACACCCACACCGAAACGACCGTCACTGGAACTTCCATGACCAAAGCCTACCATCGTGCCCATAAAATCATTAAAAAGCACGTCAAGGCCGGACCCGATGATGTCATTCTTACCACGGGTTCCGGAATGACCCGAGCGGTCACTAAATTTCAACGGATTTTGGGATTAAAAGTCCCGGAGCAATTGATGGGACAGCTAAATATTCCGGAGGAGTTACGACCGATTGTTTTTGTCACCCACATGGAACATCATTCCAATCATACTTCCTGGTTGGAGACAATCGCCGACGTGGAGTGCATCCTTCCGGATGAAGATGGGCTAATTGATTTAAATAGCCTTAAAAAACTACTGGATAAATACAAAAACAGGCAAACAAAGATTGCTTCAGTAACCGCTTGTTCAAATGTTTCCGGGATTCAAACTTGTTACCATGATGTCGCCAAAGCCATGCATGCAGTTGGCGGCTTGTGTTTTGTGGATTTTGCCTGTTCGGCGCCCTATGTTGAAATCGATATGCACCCCGCAGACCCCCTTGCAAAACTCGATGCCATATATTTTTCACCTCACAAATTTCTAGGAGGACCTGGCACCCCCGGTGTATTGATTTTTGATTCAAAACTCTATAAAAATAGAGTGCCCGATCATCCTGGCGGTGGAACGGTAACCTGGACAAACCCCTGGGGAGAACATCAATATTTCGATGATATTGAAGTCCGTGAAGACGGCGGCACGCCGGCTTTTCTGCAAACCATCAAAGCAGCGCTTTGTGTTAAGCTGAAGGAGCAGATGGGGGTAAAAAATATACTGCATCGGGAAGAAGAGCTGGTGAAGATTCTATTTGCTGAATTAAGAAATATCGATGGACTTCATATACTTGCAGAAAATATTGAAGAGAGGCTGGGGGTCATTTCGTTTTATATTGACGGGCTGCATTATAATTTAGGCGTGAAATTACTGAACGATCGCTTTGGGATTCAACTGCGCGGCGGCTGTTCATGTGCCGGAACCTATGGGCACTATTTGCTGAACATCGATCCGGAAGTATCTCACAAAATTACTGACAAAATTGATCAAGGAGATTATTCCGCCAAGCCTGGCTGGATCAGGCTTTCTATCCATCCACTAATGACTGATGATGAAATCAAAGATGTTACAAATGGAATTAAGGAATTGGCTGAGAATCATAAAACCTGGGCAAAAGACTATACTTATGACTCATGTATAAATGAATTTACACACCTAAACAAAGACAGTGCCCGCTTTGAGGAACAAATTGTAAACGCCTGGTTTGAGTAAATGTTTCTGAGATACATCCTCGTTTCGCCAGGCGGATGTTTGATTAAAATCTAAACTTAAATATTATAGACTTCGGCAGAATGCAAAATAAAATTTCGTCCCGATGCGCTCTGCGTCGGCACTGAGTCCGCTCCAACGCAGAGCATTGGAGCGAGTTTAAGACATTTTGCAGAAGTCTGAAATATTATTAAAAGGAGGAACCTATGTTTTGGAAATCGTTTGTCTTTCCTATTTTGATTGCAATTGGTTTTGGCTGCAGTGGGGACAGCGCTGAGTTAACGAATGCCCTGGAAAGCATTACCGCCGCGGATTTATCTGCAGATGTGCAGGTGCTGGGGTCAGATGAATTCGAGGGACGTAAACCCTCTTCCCCGGGCGAAGAAAAGACCATCAGTTTTCTCAAAGAGGAATTTCAAAAGCTCGGTTTGCAGCCCGGGAACGGCGACAGCTATTTTCAGGAGGTTCCTTTGGTCGAAATCACCTCCAATTCTGACAGCAAACTGAATATAAAAGGGAAAAATAAGAGTGCCACATTTACCTATTCGAACGAATATATGGCCTGGACCAAACGCATTGTCGGTAAAGCGTCCATAAAAAATTCGGAGATGATATTTGTCGGGTATGGCACGATTGCACCCGAATATGATTGGAATGATTACGCAGGCCTGGATGTAAGCGGTAAAACAGTCGTCATACTGGTCAACGACCCCGGGTTTGCAACTCAGGATAGCTCGCTTTTCAATGGCAATTCTATGACTTATTATGGCCGCTGGACTTATAAATACGAGGAAGCTGCACGACAGGGAGCGGCTGGCGCGTTTATCATTCACGAAACCAAACCCGCATCTTATCCCTGGGAAGTTGTCAGTGGCAGCTGGTCGGGCCCCCAATTTGACCTGGTGAGTGATGACAACAATATGTCCCGCTGTGCAATCGAAGGGTGGTTCACAATCGGCAGTACGCGCGCAATTTTTAAGCAGGCCGGACTCGATCTTGAGGCTTTGAAGGAAGCTGCCACAACACGCGAGTTTGAAGCCGTGCCTATGGGACTAACTGCTTCATTGGATCTAAGCAATAATATCCGGCATTCTCGCTCTAAAAATGTCATCGCTGTTGTACCCGGACTGGAGAGAGCGGATGAGTATGTGTTTTACATGGCGCACTGGGATCATCTCGGCAAAGACCCTAACCTTGAGGGCGACCAGATCTACAACGGCGCCTTTGACAATGCCACGGGAACCGCCGGTCTTTTGGAATTGGCCGAGGCATTTGCCACCCTCCCAAATCCTGTGGCGCGCACAATTGTTTTTTTGGCAGTCACAGCCGAGGAAGATGGGTTGCTGGGTTCGCGGTACTACGTCAGTAATCCGATTTACCCGCGAAACAAAACCGTGGCGGCAATCAATATGGACGGTTTAAATGTCTACGGTAAAATGAAGGATATTACGATTATCGGTTATGGCAACTCGGATTTGGATGATTATCTTGAGGAAGAAGCAAAAAAACAACAGCGCTACGTTCGTCCCGATCCAAATCCGGAAAAAGGGTACTTTTACCGTTCCGATCATTTTAGCTTTGGTAAAGAGGGGATTCCGGCGCTATACTGTGATAATGGCATCGACCATGTCGAGCACGGTGAGGCGTGGACCCTGGAACAAATGGATAAATACACCGCCGAAAAATACCATAAACCTGCAGATGAGTTCGACCCAAACTGGGACCTATCCGGGGCGGTTGATGATCTGCGTTTGTTTTTCAGATTGGGGTATCGTCTGGGCAGGGAGTCGACCTTTCCCAATTGGAAAGAAGGTACTGAGTTTAAGGCCAAGCGGGATGCGGATATGCAGGAGGCAGCACATTCCAGCAATTAGGTTTTCAAGGAACTGGAAAACCGAAGGTTAAAACGCGTCATAATTGACAATGATTTTCATATTTTGTATTTTAGCTTATATCCTTCAGGAGGGAAGATGAAAATCAACTTTAACGGTTCACCTAATCCGACGGTCGGTGTTGAATTAGAGTTGCAAATTCTTGATCCGGAGACAAAAAATCTGGTCTCCGGCGCCCAGCAGATTCTGGCAAAAACCGACGATCCTGACCATGTCAAGGCGGAGCTGATTCAATCCACCATCGAACTGAACACGGATGTATGCAGTAATATTTCTGCTGTTCGAACAGATTTAACGGAACGATTAAATTCACTCCTTTCACTGTGCGACCAGCTTGGATATGAAGTGGCTTGCGTGGGTACACACCCTTTTGCCAAGTGGTCTGAGCAGGATATCACGCCTCAAGAGCGCTATCATGCGCTCATTGATCGCTGCCAATGGCCGGCGAGACGGTTGATGATTTTCGGTTTGCATGTTCATGTCGGGATTGAAAGCGGGGAAAAAGCCATTGCGATTTTCAATTCACTTTCAACATTTATTCCTCACCTTTTGGCCTTGTCTGCCAGTTCACCCTTTTTTGACGCCGCTGATTCAGGGTTGGCTTCTACTCGGGTGAAAATATTTGAAACCCTGCCAACTGCCGGATTGCCGTACCGGCTTATAAATTGGGCAGAATTTCAGCGTTTTATGATTACGCTGGTAAACGCAAAGGCCATTGAAAGCGTTCGCGATGTATGGTGGGATATTCGTCCGCATCCGGGGTTTGGAACTGTCGAGCTTAGGGTCTGTGACGGCTTACCGACTTTGGATGAAGTGTTTGCCCTTACGGCTTTTATTCAGGCGTTGGTGGTTTGGCTTGGCGAGCAATACGACGAAGGGCAGTATTTGCCCGTTCATCGCCACTGGATTATCCGGGAAAACAAATGGCGCGCGGCGCGCTGGTCGATCGATTCAGAGATTATTACCGATGAGGAAGGGGCGCTGCAGCCGCTCACGGAAGCGATTGACGAACTGCTGCAAACACTCGAACCCGTCTCCAAACGGTTGGGTAGCTACGATGAAATGATGCGGATTCGAGAGATCATGGAAGTCGGCCCCAGTTATAAACGCCAAAGAAAGATCTTTGAGAAGACGGGGGACTACAAGAAAGTGATGGAAGCAGTTGTGCAGGAATTAAGAGAAAACAAAAAGATTGCGGCTTAATAGTTTTTCTGGATTTGATTTTAATGCCGGTCCTTCAGTTTAGAATGGCCGGTTTTTTATTTCTGTCTAAATTGAGCAATTGGCTTTTGGCGAATAAATTCAACTAGTTAAAGTGGTTATTGTAAATCACCGAATAAGTGCAATGATATTCAAACGAAAATTCTCAAAAAATCAAAAGCCAGAGGCCAAAAGCCAACAGCTAATGGCCAGGCGCCTATTTTTGGGTTTCTAATAAAATTGGGAGTTTCAATTGGCGGAATCAAAACAAAAACTAACGCATTTCGATGAGAAGGGCCGGGCTAAAATGGTCGAGGTTTCGGCAAAGGCTGACACTTTGCGGGAGGCCGTGGCAGGTGGATTTGTTCGTGTGTCTAAAGAAGCTTTAGGCCTCATAAAAAAAGGCAATCTTAAAAAAGGCGATCCTTTGGAAGTCGCCCGGATTGCCGGAATTATGGGTGCGAAGAGGACGCATGAGTTGATCCCGCTTTGCCACCCTTTGCTTTTAACGAACATCGAAGTCAATTTAAATTTAACTGAAAGCGGGATTGAAATTGAAAGCAAAGTCGTTTGTGTTGGTAAAACGGGCGTGGAAATGGAGGCGCTTACCGCAGTTTCAATAGCGGCTTTAACAATTTACGATATGTGTAAGGCCGTCGATAAGAAAATGACAATTGGTGACATTCTTTTGGTTAAAAAAACCGGCGGCAGGAGTGGAAAATTTGAAAGGCGTGCTGTGAAGAAGCAGTCTGATGAGAAATGATTCTTATCAAATCTATCTTCCGTGTAATGGACGGCCGTCCAAATCAACCGAGAGGTCACATTTCGGTAAAAGTGTGAATAGAGCAAGAGACGGCTTTGCAGGGTGTTGCAATAACGCTCCCATAACCCGACCTGAAGCATCCAAACAACATTGCTAGCGCGGCAGTCATACCTTCAATAGTATCACCAGCTCTAATTATGTACAAATACCCCGGCTACTAAAAAATTAATTAGAAGAAGAAAGGAAGCATTTCTTCTGCAGGAACTAAACATAGGGCAATAGTTGTGCTTGCCAAAAATAACGTCAAAATTGTATAGAAAGCTCGCATAACTACGTCTCCTCAATTAAAGTAATAGATAAATGATTTGAGCCTCACCAACAGTAGGATTTACTGCACATAACAAAAGTTTCAGCGGCGAGACGCGAACGCTGAGGTTCCCTGTCGTAAAAGCGCGCGCGCGGAGCGTCCGCTGCAAACGAAGTTAGAACCCAGACTCAATTTGGTGTGATGCTCCATAGGTATTCATCAAAATTCAATTATGCCTTTCGAAACTCGTCAAAATCGCTTTTTAAACGCGTTAGTTCCTCCCTTAAGAAGGATATCTCCTCTTCCAATTTTGCAAACCGATCATTCTCCGCCAGCAAGGCTCCTCTGACAGGCTCCGGTCCTCGCTGAATGGCAACTTCGGGTATCACCGGCGTACCACAGAATAGATGGGCGTAACGAGATTCTTTGCGCCCAGGCTCGCGCGGCAATTCGATGACATAGGCTCCTCCGCCACGCTTCATGAGCCCATTGAGCGTGGCACTTACCTCGCCAAGGTCTGCAAAATCGTGAAGTCGGGCTGAACGGCCACGTATTTCCCCGACTGTTTGCCGGCCGCCCAGCATCAAGGCGCACAGCACAGCCACCTCTTTCTCATTGAACTGAAATCGCCGCGCAAATGTGTGCTTGTACTTGGACACACGGCTTCCGCCCCCGGTGACCAGCATGGTTAAGTTTTTATCACGCATGCTCTCGACTGCTCTCAGGACCGTCTTATCATCAAAAGCAACGACCGGATCACGGTTGGACTTTTGGTTACACGCCATAGTTAGTAAATTTAGTGTTAATGGATAGTACTCCGGGGTAGTTAATTCCTTTTCGATGAGCGCTCCAAGCGCCCTGACTTCTACTTCATTGAGCTGAATATCCATTTGACCTCGTTTTTCATGTAATCTCTTGCAGTCATGCCGTGGGCTTAACGTATTTATGGATATGTGTCGGCGAGCAGCCAGCATGCTCTCGTGATTTCCTTCTAACAAGTAAGTATACGATTTTCGCGTATCCTGATAGCCGATTAGTTATTCTTTTATTCATGTCTTCTAATCGTATAAGTAGTCATTTGTCATGATATCCGGGTTCGTGCAGCCGTAAATCAATTTCAAATTAAAAAAAAGAAATAAAAAGTCAACAGTAATACATGAAAATAAAAATCCTCTCGGCTATCACGGCAAGGAAGATTGCCAAGGGCTTATTCAAAGAGAGTAACATACAAGAGACACATTAGCAGGGGAATTCTCCCGAATGAAATAAAAAAGCTGTTGCGCTATGTTTTGTAGCAGGGGAGACCCAACAGATAATATTTATGTTGCGAAAAGTTTGTGATTTTACACCTTGATAAGGTTTTAAACCTTATCAAGGTGTTGGCATTTAGGCCGCATAAACCCGGAAACTAGCCTTTAAATTTGCACAAACACTGTAATTCTTGCGGTAAGATGCCGGGGTTTACACTGCAAGCCATTTTCCCCGGGATTCTTCTCCGCAAACTATTCAAGATACAATTTTTAAAAACTTAAACTTGACACGAATTCCTGCCAGAGCAACAAAAAAGCTTACACGATGGGCGACCACAGCGGGTTAATTTTTAAATACGCAACCGAGATTTTTTCAGGTTGATTTTGGTCTCAATTTTTCTTACCATATATTCGATTTTGGACAAGAACAAAGTTGCAAAAATTAAAGGAGAGATGTCTTGAGCATTACAATCAAAGGAAAAGTACATAAATACGGCAACAATGTCGATACGGATGTGATTATTCCAGCGCGTCATTGCGTCAGTATCAAAGAAGAATACTTGGCCGCACACTGCCTTGAGGATTTGGATAAGGAGTT
>SMXC01000217.1 GCA_004356825.1 Caldithrix sp. | reverse complement strand
TCCGATGAAGACATAGATACTAGCACTGATCTGATAGTTAAATCCACCAAAGACAGCAATATTAGTATTATCTATGCGCTGCTTGATAAGTTTAGAGATATCAATACCAAGGTTTGCATTAATGCGCCTGTTCTGACCGTCAAATATGAAATGGTTGATAATGACGCAGTTCCCAAAGACAATAGGCGGCTGAGAGAAAAAATTGGCTTTGGTGAAGGTAATTCAAACGGCATTCACAGTTCAAAATATCAAAGAATTAACTCTGAAAAGACTTTGAGAATTGAGTATGAGCATCATCCCCCGGTTTTGGATCTGATCGACGATGTCAACCAATTTCGGCGCGGCAATTTGAAATTGGAGATGATGGATACAAACGAGCTCGCGCTTGCTTTCCTGGTTGCTAAGTGTTACAAACTTCGAAAAGAGTACACCACGGCGATTATTTATATCGAGCCTGACTTTTCAAGAGTCATCTTTTTAAGCGGCAGCAAAATACATCACATCACGCCAATTATTCATAAAGGGAGTATATCAAAGGATGTGTTACATGCGGTGTACAGCAAAATAATTTTTGCCCAGGATCATCATTTCGTGCCGGAATTAGATAAAATTATCCTGGCCTCCCGCAGTGCAAAACTTAAAGGGAAAACTTTTTTTAAACAAAAATTTCCATCGGCAAAGATCAGCTATTTCAACTCGAAGTTACTCGATTCTCACTATAGTTTCGACAATAAGGGACGTCTCTTTTCACAGTACGCGATTCCGATTGCATTTGCCTGGAAGCTGCTGCAAAAAAAATCTGTCTTTTCAAAACTTCCCAACTTACTGCCAGACTACATTCTGGAACGCAGAAAAATGCCAAAACTGGCATTTCATGGTTATATCCTTTTATTTCTTTTGGCAATAACCGCGTTTACTTTTACCTACCTTCTGGTAACAAAAAATGTTCAAATCAGCAAAATAAGTAGAAAGAGCAAAATTATTCAAATGCAAATTAAGAATAATCAACCGCTGGCGGATAAAGTAAAGTTTTATGACGACCAGATATTCAAATTAGAGCAGAATATTGCTTTAGTAGACAGCTTTAGTAAAAACTATGATGAAACCTACAATTTCATGAAACTTCTAAACCAAGGTATTCTGAAAGCAAAAGATATTTGGATAGAGGATTTGAAAATTAGCGGCAGAACTGTCGAGATAAAAGGTTTTGCTAAACAGCGCGAAATAATCCCAATACTCTCGGAGGCATTGGGTGGAGCAAATCTAAAAAGAGTGACAAGAGCCACCTTACATGAAAAAAGAGTCTTTAACTTTGTATTGGATAAAAATATTGGCATCCAACGTGACACTCAAAACTTGCAACTGTTAACCGGTTTAACCAACGCAAAACAAAAAACAAAAGGAACGGACGGTTCAACCGGAACAAATGGGCACTCTAAAAAGGGGAAAAACAAATAGGTTTTAAATGTTTGCAAAAAGAAACAGCATCACGTTAGCCGCTCTTTGGTTAATTCTGCTGATAATCGGCATTTTTTGGTATATAAATGACACGAGGAATCTTGTCGCCATGATGAAAGATCAAGTGCTTCTTTCGTCTGAATTGCAGGCATCGCAAAAAAAAATCAAAAGGCTTGTCATTATTGAGAAAAGGCATTCCGAACTCAACGAGAAGTGGTTACGGTCGACAAAGAAAATCATCTCAGCCGATGAGCCGGCTTTCTCCCTTTCATACATAAACTGGATCATGTCAAGAAATAATCTGCCGATTGATTTTGACTTTACCCTTAACAGTAAAGGCACATCAAAAAATTTTACTAAATTCACCTATACTCTTAACGGAGAAGCCAGTTATCATAATATAATGCGCTTACTCTGGTATTTAACGTATGAACCAATATTATACAAAATCGACTCGATTACTCTTAAGAGGACATCGAAGGGGCAGGATTTTCTTAAATTCAACATCAAACTCCAGGGTTACTCAGTCCAAAACGATCTTGAACTAGATAACTACTCCGAACTAACCCCAACTTTTCAGACGAATATTGCCCTGCAGCACGATATCTTTGAGCCGTTGGTAAAGCCCAAGCCGGTCATCGTTAAAAGAGAAGTAGTTAAACGGAAATTACCGCCCAAAAAACCGGGAGAGATTAATGTAGAAAAGGCTAATTTGAAAGTCATAACAAACAATTCCATTTTTATCACAGATGGTGGCGAACTCAAAGAATTAAAAGTTGGCGCTGCAGTCTATCTTGGAAAATTCATTGGCATCAACCAAAGCACTAACGAAGCCACCTTCGTTCTCACGAAATTTGGCCAATCGCAAACAATAACATTAGCTCTGGATTATAGAAAGTAGGTTGAAGAATGAAGTTTAAGTGTTTTTTTTCTTTTGGAATTTTATTGATGATGCTGACGGTGACTTCCTTAAGGATTCACGCCCAGGAAAGATCCCCTCTCCGGCAGTACCGTCCTGACGAATTTGTCTCGCTAGACAGAAGCGTCCCTATGCGAACCGCACTGAATATATTAAGCCAGTTTAGTTCAAAATTTGAGAATAAAATTATTATCGATCCACAAAACCATGGCGGAAGGTTTACAACCATCAGCGTCATGGTTAACAATATGTACTGGAAGAGGGCCCTCGAATATATTTTGCGCTCCAATCTGTTAAAATACGTCGAGAAGGAAAAGTATTATGAAATTGTCCCCCTGGGATCCTCAAGTGAAGAAAAAATAGATCTGGTTACTCCGGACACGAAAGAGATTGAAATCCACGCGATATTTTTTGAAGCCGATTATCAAACGCTGGTTGAAGCCGGCATCGATTGGTCGGCACTAAATGGGAACAAAGTTCAGGTTAGGGGGAATTTTGGTGCGGAGGTGGCAAATGATTTGTTCTCTGCCGGATACATCGACCGTTTCGGGAACTGGGATGTTTTTGCGTTGCTGCGCACCTTTGAAAGTATGAGCAAGGGAGAGATTATTGCGAACCCGCAAATAACAGTCCTCGATGGACAGCGAGGAAAAATTAAAGTAGGCACCGATTTCTTTCTAATTGTTAGAGACTTTGCCGGCAACGCCCGGCAGGCCAAGTTTGAATCAGGTATCATCCTGGATGTGCTTCCGAGAGTTATTGGAAGCGGAGACTCGACCTTTATCCATTTAGACATTCTCACAGAGCGCAGCACAGTATTTCTGGTTGGCGCGCTTGAGAGTCCCCAGAAAGTCATTACGGAAAGTAGAACCCGTGCGCTTCTTCTCAGCGGTGAAGAAACCGTCATAGCCGGCTTGTTTTCCAATGAAACCAGGGACACAAGACGAGGTATTCCTATTTTAAAAGATCTGCCGCCGTGGTTTTTTGGGCTGCGTTATCTGTTTGGATACACCAAGAAAGAAATTCTAAAAAAAGAACTGATCATAATATTGACGGCCAGAATCATTCCGACGATCGCCGAACGCATGAACAGACGAAATATTCAACGAAACTTCCTGCAGCAAAAGAGGCGGGAATTTGACCGGCGCATGCGCGAATTAAAAAATAAGAAAAGTACAAGTACAAACGGTTCATATCGACGTCGTTATCCAAACTCAAAGACGAGAGGAAAATAGTGAGCGAAGGTAGAATTCTTAATAATAGGTACCAAATCCTGTCCGTTATTAAGGAAGGTGGTTTTGGCATCATTTATAAAGGATATGATAATGTCCTGGGCAAGGACGTTACTATAAAAGAAATAAAACCTGAACTCCTGGGCGATCCCGAAATCATCGAGCAATTCAAAAGCGAAGCCCGTCACGTTGCAAAAATGAACCATCAAAATATAGTCCATATTTTTGATTTCGTGCAGCAGGAAGAGAATTTCTACATAGTAATGGAATATATTGATGGTCTGGACCTAAGCGCCCTGATTCAGCACTGTAAGAAAAAAGGCACGCTTATTCCTCAACACATAACACTACATATCATAGCCGAGGTATGCAAAGCCCTGGATTATGCCCATAACTGCCGCAACACAGACAACAACGAGCCTTTGAATTTAGTCCACCAGGACATTTCGCCGAGCAACATAATGATTTCAAAAACCGGACAAGTCAAGGTTATTGATTTCGGCCTTACCGGGACCCAGGAAATATTTTTTGCCGAGGACGATCAATTGTTTGTCCGTGGCAAACTGCAATACATGTCGCCCGAACATGTAAGCAATGAGCACCAACTTGACCGGCGTTCCGACATTTTTTCACTGGGCTTAGTACTCTATGAAGCTTTAGAAGGAAAACGCTTTTTTAATTTAGAGCATGCTCAAAAAATAATAGAGACATTGAGAAACGGTAAAATCAAAGTAAGAGACTTAAGGAGTACTCCAAAATCCTTGCGCAAGATTGTTAAAAAGGCTTTAGAGAAATCGCCGGACGAGCGCTACCAAAATTCAAATGAGTTTTTTATTGACCTGGTAACTTACCTGGTTTCAACCACAGACATCACATCAATTGATTCAGAGCTGATCAATTTCATCGGGCAATACACTCAAACGAATGGAAGCGTTCAACCTGCGCCTCCTGATCAGGGCTCAGACTTGGTAGATTCTTTTTTGGAAAAGTACAAAAGGGATGACGCCCACAACTCTGAAAGAGCCGAAGAAATAATTTCGACGGACTCTTCTCAAAAAAAATCTCACACCCCAGCTCAACCCGCGGCTGAAATTCTGACCCATGAACAAGCAAGCAGTGTCACCAACTACTTTGAAGGTGAAGATGACATCAAAACAATAATTGACGTCATTCGTCTTTCCGAACGCGGCAACAAAAAGCTGTTTATTCGTGGTGGAATTGCGGCAGCTGGATTGCTTATGTTTTTTTTGTTTTTGGACATCGCATTTCAGTGGAGCGCCACCGGCACAGCAATCTACGATTTCATGTTCCCTCCGGCGATTAAAATAACCTCCGTGCCCGCTGGAGCCAAAGTCTATTTAAATGAACAATTGCAGATGGGTGAAACTCCCATCACAGTCGACAAAATTCAACCTGGCATCTATAAATTAAAACTAACACTGGACAAGTACAACCCGATCGTTAAATCGTTGCTTATTCCAAGCAAAGGAGACATCAAAATACTTGGCGAACAAAGCCGACGTGGAAATCAGCCTTACAATTTCAAATTCAAGACCAGCTTAGAACTTACCTCCACCCCGCCCGATGCACAGGTCTTCATAAACAATATCAAATATGGCCTGAATACCCCGTGCTCGATTACCTGGGAAATTGGTGAAATTTGTGCAATTGAATTAAAAAAAGCGGGATTTAAAGACTTGACTGGTTTCAGCCTGGATACTGAAAATATGATCGAAGAAATTGATGACAGAAGAATCTGGAAATTCGAAATTGAGGAGAACCCAACTGTTCGATATAAGCTTAACGGACTTTTTGGCAAACATATCACATTCAATTCCAAACCTTCAAACGCAGAAATTTATTTAGATGACCATCCAAAATCCATTGGCAAAACAGGGCAGAGCACTAAAATTTTCTTAACGGCTTTACCTCACAAACTTGTTATCAAAAAGAAAAGATACAATTCAAAAACCATCAAGTTAAATGTAAACGAATCCACATCTGAGGAATTTTTTGTCACCCTTACGAGACCGGTGAAATTCTTCGCTTATGATGCCACCAATGGAAAAGACAAAGATTTAAGGGCAATGGTCACGAGCCTGAAACGAAACGGAAAAACCGTCATGAAAAAAAGACGCACGCCTTTTAAAATTAATCTACAGAATGAAAATTATACCGCGGTTTTTTCAAAAGATGGCTATAGAGATGTTTTTGTGAAGATAGCAAAAAACGACGAGGCTGTTGTTGCTAAACTCGAGCCTTCTGAAGGTCAATTTTCGATTGTTATTCTCGATGATGAATTGAATCTGCCAATTAGCGACGTTGAAATCCGTTTCAAATCCCTGGATGATCCTGATAATTCAACAGTGGTCTTGAATATTACAGATAGCGAGGGAACCAGCAACGGCGGACTAAGGCCCGGGTTATATTTAATACAAACTCGAAAGGATGGGTACGCGTATCAGGAAAAATCTATTTTGATTAAAACCTCTGATTTGAACTTAATCGAACTCAACTTAAAAAAGTTATAATGAAGGGGGAATGATGACAAAGCTAATTTTAAAATGGCAGGCAGAAATTATTAATGAATACCTTATAGAAGGGAAATATTCTGAGTTTACTATCGGTTCTGATGCCAATAATGACTGCGTTATTAACGACAACAAGATAGCCCCGAGACATCTGAAAATTGAATTGATTAATGGATGTTATTATTTAGAAAACCTCGATAACGGCTTTGAAACCGGCCTGAATGGGCGCCCTTTGCTTAACCGCGTTCAAATTGTTGATGGGGACGATATCGGGATCGGCGAGCACAATCTTTTATTCGAAAATGCAATCACAAATAATTTTGACTTACACACGGAGGAACTTGAGGTAATTGGAGAAAACGAAATCCCGGAACCTATCAACCTAAACCCTTCTGATTCATTCAAAATAAATGAAGCTACTCCTTCAGACGACCTTACCCAGGCAGCATCGACGGGTTCAGAAAAGTTCTATCAAATAGAAGAGTTTTCCGAAAAGACCTATACTGAAGAGGTGAATACCAGCACACAAGAAATTACCGGTAGCGTTTTGACGTCGCAATTTCCCTCAAGCAAATCTTTATATCTCCTCGCGATCTATGGGCCATATATTGGGAAAAAATTTCTTTTAAATAATCAGGATACTAAAATTGGCCGCGATTTAACTTTAAATGATATCGTGATAAGAAATAATGATAAAGGTGTCCTTGACCCAAGTATCTCACGCCGCCACGCTACTATAAGTAAAAAGAATGGAAATTACAGTATCAGTGACAAAAGAAGCAAGACCCGAACTTATGTAAATCAAGTAAAGATGGGCCCCGCGGATGAACTTCCGATTCACGAAAACGACGAAATCGAAATTGTCAGCGACCAAAAAAGCACCATTTTTAGAGTCTTAGCCGAAGGCTTTTTTAACCCGTCACGACCCAAAAAGGCAGGCCTGTGGTGGGTCCGAAATAAATTCAGACTCGGAGTTTATTTGTCTCTAATTTTTTCGCTGATTATGTTAGGGGCCCTCGGTTTATCATGCAAAATACGGAATGCAGCAAACGACACCCCGGATGAACTGAAATTCTTTGAAGAAATCTGGTACCAAAACGACTCGGGTCAGGGCAATTCGCTCGAACATGCGAGCCTCGCCTTAGCAGACCTGACCGGCGACGGGAAAGTCGATCTGGTTTATACAAATTACTCGGGTGAACTAATCGCTTTAGACGGCGTCACTAAAGAAATGATTTGGCACAAGAAACAATTTTTTGTCCCAACAGGCGTTCCTATAGTACTTGCCGATTTAAATATGAACGGCCTAAAAGATGTACTCGCTGTTGGGCAGGATTCGCGATTACATGCATTTGACGGTTCGATAGGAGCGGAAATTTGGCTTAGTCCCATTTTTGGAGGAATCATTTCCGGGCCGCCGGTGGTCGCAGACTTGAACAATGATGGGTTCAAAGATGTAATGATTTGCAGCAAAAGCGGTCAAATCCACATAGGGTATGGTGACATCTTTGAGTTAAAATGGAAAACGATAGAAACAGATTTCACAATCAACTCAGAGCCTTCGGTTGCAGATGTAGATGGCGACGGCTCGCCCGACCTAATTGTTGGAACCGAAGAAGGCAGAGTCCTCATAATTAATGGTAGTTCGGGTGTTATTTCAAAAGTTTTCGATTTTACTGAAGAGGTTAGCAAAGCAACCGGCGACTTAACAAAGAAGAGTATCACGAACCCAATCGTGATCGGTGACTTAAATGATAACGGTGATTTAGATTTGTTGATTGGTTCAGCTACAGGAGACTTCATTGCTTTTGAAGGTCCCGGTTTAAACCGCATTTGGTACGAAAATCTTCCGGTCGAAAATGAGAAAAATGACAACCTATCTGCCGCTTTTGGCAGGTTTAACGAAGACCAAGTTGATGACGTTGTACTCGTTTCAAGGCAAACGGTCCGCATCATTAGCGGTTCGGCTGATCCCAAACTAAAAAAACAAATTTTCTGGGAACATAATATTGGCACCGATGATTTTTTTACCACACCAGTGACTTTGGCAGACTTTGACAAGAACAACTCAAACGAAGTCATATTGGGGAGTCAGGAAGGAAGCGTTTTCATTCTGAACGGAGAAAATGGGAACATTATTTCACAAACTCATAATGCACAAAATCCTGTCATCTCTCCTATTTTGGCAGCAGACTTAGGGCACGACGGCTACTTAGATCTTTTGTTCATTAGAAAAGATGGAAATATTTATAAAATCCAAAGTAACTCACCCATTCATGAAAACAGTGTGGTTTGGGGACAATCCTATAATAATGAAAGGAACACCGGAAAGTATGATTTTCGTCCACCAAGTCCGCTTAAATTTGATATTTTAATGGCGATCTTTGGCTGCATGTTTCTTGTTATCGGTCTTCTTACCTATCAAAGCCATATCTCCAGGCGGAAGTTTTTTTTGGCAAATTAAGAGCAAGTAACCCTTTATATCTTGACATACTGCCTCAGAATGAGCCTCAGTAGATTACAGAAGTCATCTAAATTAAGCGGCCTGCTATTGTTGGTCCTTGTTCACTCTGTAAATGAATTGTTTCCACAGAATGCAGAGACAAACTTAAATATCTCGCGAAACGCCTCGGACAGCCGGACGCCAGAAAACTCAAGGAGGCTTCCACGAGCCCAATCTCAAGGGGACATTGAAGGCTTGTACCGGGAAGGTCTTATTGTTTTGCAAAACGGCGATTGGCTGCAAGCTCTGATAACATTTGAAAAAGTAAGTTGGCTAAACTCAGAATACAAAGATGTGCAAAACAAGCGTGCCGATGCT
>SMXC01000216.1 GCA_004356825.1 Caldithrix sp. | reverse complement strand
TTTGTCGGCCCGACGATCTGCTACGCCTTTATGCAGGCGGTTGGTATGGTTAACGACCATATGGTGAGTTGCTTTAGATATAACGAAGTTTGAAACTCCTGATTCCTTCAAGATAATTGATAGTTCAAGCCCAAAGTGAATTTGTAAAACAAATTTCTTCAAACATCTCAATTTAAGTTTCTGTTAATGATTAGATAGTTTTATGCCATCAAGGCGCAGGGCATCTATATTTTTTTACCGTAAATCTAACGGAGATCAGACAATGAAAAAAGGATGGGTCCCGCTAGTCATTTCGGCCTTTGTATTAATTCTTTCCTGTGGGCAAGACAATCCGCTGGCTTTCGCACAGCATGATCTTCTCGGTGTTTGGAATGTATTGCAAGATGAATTCACTAATAAAAATAATGCTTTTGAAACGTTTGATCAGCTTTCCGCAGCAGATACAAACAGTATCCTGTTTACATTTAATGGCGATGGAACGTTTGAACACACAACTATTATCAATGCCGGAGGTTTTTTTGTCTTTTACGATAAATTACAGATTATCCGCAGACACTCTTTATTGGGCTTTTGGAGGACTTGAGATCCCTTATCAATCCAAATTTGAAAGAGACATTTGACGGGAACACTTTAACATTAACCAATGATAGTACCTTTTACGATTTCAATGACGACAACATTTCCGAACCGGCTACTGAAGTCATTGAACTTATAAAATTATAAAATAGCCCGGTATCTATCCCCTTCCTGCTCACATTTTCCTTCCTCGATCAACTTAATCAGGTGCGCCCGAAGAGAATGCTCTGCTAACGGCCAAATAGAAGACTCCACGTCGTCGTAAACTTGCTTGACCAAATCAAATGTGGATTGCAGCTCGGAACTTAAAACATCCAGAAGCTTTTGTTCGCGTTCCTGGCGGTGTTTGATAAAATACTTTAAGACCTCTTTGCCGGTTCGCACCGCCGGGCCGTGGCCGGGATAAATCGTACCCCCAATAACCGATTCCAGAAATGCCAGAGAACGCAAATAAGTCGCCATGTGCCCCTCGGGTGGACTGATAACAATCGTCGAAACCGTTGAGATCAAGTCGCCGGCAATGACTGCGCCGTAGCGACTTTCTTGAAACGCAAGATGCCCCGAAGCATGGCCCGGGGTGTAATAAACTTTGAGTTTCCAACCGGGTTGTCCATCCGGACTTTCGCCTAAGTCTAATTCGTCACCGTTTTCAAGTGCTCGGCTAAATTTAAAGGTGGCCAGTTTTTCTGCCGTTTTGGGGTGTGCCAAAATCGGCAAATCGTAGCGTTTCTGACACTCTGTTAAAGCGCCGATATGATCCGAGTGGTGGTGAGTCAGCAAGATTCCTTTAAATTCATTTCCCTCTTTGATCCGATCATCCAAATAATTCCACAGCCGGTCTTGTTCTCCGGAATCGGTCGGAGCGGGGTCGATAATGTAAAGCTGCGATTCACCAACCAGGTAGGTGTTGGTGGTATTGGCGGGCGGGATGGTGCTGGTCTTCAGGGTGATGAGCTGGACGCCGGGGGTAAAATAAACCTGGTGGATTTTTCCTCTTCGGTAGGCTGCAGCATATTCGGCGATAAAAGGAACGGCGCTCTTAACTGAACGGCCAACCAGCTCTTTCAACATAAAAATCACCGGCGGGACAATAAGCATTTCTCCTTTTCGCCACCATGTTAACGCTTCGTTAGCAGAAATGAACTTGCCCTCGATAAGCTCGCCTTGCCAGATTTCAGCTGCGGTATTTTCAGGAATTTTGACCCAGTAAAACTCCGTATCATAACGCACCGGAGAAAACTCCGGCGTTAAAATCGAACAGATGAAATGAAAATCGGCGGCATCGATGGTTTGATTTTCTTTTTTTAGAATTTCAGCAAACTGAATTTTCTCATCTAAAAGCTGCTTGCGATAAGTTTGCAAATTCTCTTTGGCAATTTCCGGCCCCTGGGTGAGCAGAATTCCGGTTTCTTCAAAAGTTTCCCGCGCCGCTGCGACGATATACGGCCACGAATCCTGTGGCACGGTATCCCAATTTTTAATCTCTATATCGATATCTTCTTTATCCAGAGTACCGCCGGGACAGGCGTAAAAGCCGCCGAAGAATTTCAATTTGGGATTGCGTTCAACCAGGTAGATTTCAGTTGAATCCGGATCGCGGGTGAGGATGATGCTGACCGCTGTACGGTTTGACATTTGTTCTTAAAATTCAAAAATAAGTAAGATGTCATGCCTGATGTTTTTAGCAGGCATCCGGGTTCTCAAATAGACATGGATGCCAGACCAAAAAATTTCGGGCATGACAAAGTAGGATACTAAATCATTATTTCAGTGTATTTCCAGTGACCTGTGGTGTTTAATTTCAAGCTGCTCAAAGTGCGGTAATTCAATCTCATCCAGCAACTTTTCTTCTAACAAATCCGCCCAGGTGTTCATGTATATAATCACATCTTCGCGGCGATTGTGTTTGAGAGGTTTGCGCTCATCCGGAATTTTGTCCAGAATTTCTGGTGAGGAAAGCCTCTCGAGGCGGTATAAATCATCCCGGGTAAACCCCATGGCCAGCATGGTTGTAATAATATGGTCAATCGGATAGTTGCTGGTGGGGCAATAATCGATAACCTTCTCGCCCCAATCGCCGGCCTTTTCCAGCGCCCTGGCGTGAATTTCCGATTTGGAAAGTTTGGTGACCATTTGCACCAGATGACCGCAGTTGCAATTGCCCTGATGACTCCAATCGTAGTCAGCGCCTTGTGCAAGGCGGCGGGCGGTTTCACGCAAGGCGGTGAACATTTTTATGTTCGTGCTTTTCATGACTATTTTGTTGTGATTTGTTCCGGTTCTTTGCCAGCCTCGTCAGGATTTTGCAACAAGTGAGGATATTTCCTTTTAATTTCTGCCGGTAAGTTTGAACCTGATTCTGCTTCATAGAGCGTTCTTACTTTTGCAAGCTGCTCAACGGTTATATTTTTGGCGCCCTGAAGCTGAACAGGTCGGAGGGCAAAAAGATACCGTTCAGAGCGACTTCAACATTGATAATCGGCAGCTTTGCCGGTTCGTTGAGCACGATCTGCCGATCTGTGGTGCTCACCACCGTCAAAGCGCAGTAAGCCAGAAAACCAATATAAAGCCAAGTAAATTCTTGCGGGCGTTTTTTGAAGGCTTCGGCGATATTGTCGAGCAGCCAGTCGGGGGCCGCGGGTTTTGGTCTTTTTGTTTTTTTTGCTGTTGGTTTCACTTCATAGCAGTTTTCTTTACTATCAAAGACTCTAAGTTCTCTGTGCCTCTGCGGCATTCTTTCGGCGGCCCATCATCTTATCAAACAACCACTCGCCCCGGCCGGGCTCGCTCCAGGGGCAGACCTCAATACAAATGGCACAGCCGTAGGTTTTAACAAAATATGGAATGCATTTATCAAAGTTCACATACCACTTCTGTTCGCCGCGCACCAGTTGCTTCTCATTAAAAATAGCATCCGGCGGGCAATCGAGCACACAGCGCCGGCAGTTCACACAAACATCCTCAACTCCCAGGTCAACCGGTTCATCTGTCGCCAGCGGCAGGTCGGTGGCCACAGCTGCCAGCCGAAAATTAGAGCCGAATTCCTTACTGATCATGGAGCCGTGTTTGCCGAGCTGGCCCAGACCTGCATTAATTGCCAGCGGGATGTGCAAAATGTCCGTGCTATTCGGATTGCCGTAGGCTTTTGCGGGCCAACCCATCGCCCGAATCGCTTCACCAAGCTCAATTGCGATGCGCGAAATGACCCGGTAAGCCCGCATCACCTCGATGCCGGCTCGTTCGTGGGGAACCGTGCTCATCTCTTCCCGGTCCATGGACAAGCCAATGCAAATCGCATATTTGAAAGGAATCTCGCGGCCATCATAAACAGCTTCGTCGATCATGGGCGTAATGCCGACCAATTCCGCGCCGAGCTCCTTCGCCTTGGCTTTGATTTCAGCAGTCATCGCCTTCAGGTCGTTAACTTCCCGTCGCTCACGATGCACCGGTCCGTCCTGGCGACGGAGCTGCCAGACGTTTGCGAGGATGTGTTTAACAATTCGCCAAATACTGATGTAGCTGAAAAACTCATCTAATCCATGCCAGGGCAACCTGCCACCGCCCGGATCGTGGAAAACATGCCGGGCGCGAACATTTTCCTTCACTCCTAAACCATTGATCTCGTTCCCGGGTTGCGGCGGTGTCTTATACCCGAAAGCATAAGTCGGCGGCGGTGGATTGTCTATCTTCATGACTTCACTTCCTCGTCTACCCAAAAGATTTCACCCTGTGCCTGCTTCTGACGGTAGAGCCGGCGGATACGGCGGCCTTCAGTGAAGTACGCAAATATCATTCTTCCAATCCGCTTTAATAGCCGGAAATCTCTTAGCAACTGCTGCCAGAATGAAGTTTCTTTAGAGAATTGATCGTCAATTGTGCGCAAACTCAATACTGTCATTCCCGCGAAGGCGGGAATCCATTGCAAATCAATAACTAATTGCGGTTAATGGATGCCCGACTACTCGGGCATGACGCCTTTATGTTTATAATTAATAAGGGTTAAAGGTCCAAGCGTTTTGCCTCATGCGTTGTAGTCTCGTAAATCGCAAAAGTGGTATTCCCGGTCAATCCACCCATGATCTCTCCGGGATTGATGATTAGTGTATCGCCATTTTTCGAAATTTCAAATTGATGGTTGTGCCCGAAACAAATAACATCGTAGACTTCCGATGCCGACATCGCCCGGCCAATATTATCGAAATGGCTGATGCCAAACTTCTGGCCTCCTAAATCAAGCTCGGCAAACTCACCGTGCAATTTCATGTTGGGATATTCATTCGCTTTGTTTGTAATTCGAAACAGATCGCCATCATTGTTACCAAAAACGATGTGAATATCTCTATCCGGAAATCCCTCGCCCAGCTCCTTCACAATGAAAGGTGAGCAAAGATCGCCGCAACAAATAAGCACGTCAGCTTCTTTAGTCAATTTGAGAGCCGTTCTCAAATTGCTGATGTGATCATGAATGTCGGAAATGATGGCGACTTGCATTTTATATCCTCAAATATTTTAACAGGATAACAAAATTTATTTTCATTAGCAAGAACATCATGTAGGGTACAACCTGTTTGTACCTCTACCAACCCCATTACCCCTGCTTCCTGCCAAACCCGGTCGCCACAGCGCCTATCATTAATGGAAATAAAACCAGTCCGTAAAAACAATACGGCACAAACTGCTCCCACGAAAGCACAGTCACAAAAGAGTAGCGTTCGGCAACCTGCTGTTGAATCGCGATTGCCGCAACAATTGTGGCTGCGTAAGGCAGCAAATATGGAAACGAGCAGGAAACAGTATCGAGCAAATTGGCGCTGCGATAAGGATGAATGTTAAATTTTTTCCGTAAGATATTCGCCAGCGGCCCGGCTGTTATCATAGCGACCGTGTTGACCGAAACACAAATATTGGTGAAGGTAATCAGCCCTAAAATGGCAAACTCGGTGCCGCGAACTGAACGGGCGATTGTTTTTTGCAGCCAGTCGATAAATTTATCCAAAAAGCCGCCTGCTTGCATAATACCGATAGCCGTCACCAGGAGGAGCGTGAGGATAGACGTTGGAATCAGGGCGATTGCCCCGTTCACTGCGCTGCCGCCAACTGAGCCTTCCGGCGTAACATGAAAAATCTGCTCTATTGGGAAAACGCCGGTCAGCGTTCCGATGACAATCGCGGCAAAGATGCCTGCAGTCAGGGCGGCAAGAAAATGCCCCCCACTGACTGCGACTATAAAAACAATTACTGCCGGAATCAACATTGGCAGCCCGGTCGGGTCGGCAGTTTCGGAGAGCAGCGTCTGCGCTTCCGCTTTTGAAATAGCTGAACTGCCGCCGCCGAAAATAACAAACAGCACTGCCGAAATTGCAGAGGCAATCAAAACGTATTTAAGACGGGACCGCACCACCCCGCCGACATCAGTTTCCTGGGTTGCAGCGGAGACAATGGTCGTATCTGAAATAGGAGCCAAATTATCCCCGAACGCCGCGCCGCTGAAAATTGCGCCCAAAAGCGCCGCCGGGTTTGCGCCGAGAACAATGCCGGCCGGATACATCACTGCAGTGAAACCGACAATGGTTCCCAATCCTGTGCCAACCGAGGTCGCAAACAGTGCTGAAGAAATAAACACTGTGAGTGTGAACCAGGCACCGTTTAGACTGAGCTTCCAGCCAACCCACACGATAGCTTCGACCAGACCGGAGCTGGCCAGAATCCCTGAAAATGCCCCGGCCCATAGCCAGCAGACCACGGCAACAGTTGCAGTGCGGTTTGCCATCAAAGAAAATATGCGTTCACTATAACCTGCAAAGTCGCGGGCAAAGAGCATCCCAATTGAGATACCGAGCATGGCTGCGAGAATCATTCCCTCGACTGCAGGGGCGCCAACAATAACCAGCCCAATTGAGCAGAAGACAAAAATGGTCAGGGGCAAAACGCTAAGAATGGGTCCACCACGGAATTCAATCTGTTTTTCTTCAGTCAAATGTCCTCCTTTTCTCAAATAAGGTAGTTGTCCAAAAACAGAACTACCTGAAAATGAAATTTAACAAAATTAAACCGACCTTTGCAAGTTAATGAGCTAAAATATTTTGGTAAAGCTATGTCAATCAGCTCAAGAAAAATATTGACTTGTGCTCACATTTGGTATTGACTTTTCCTATTCCTTTCTTTACATTGTCTCGCTTTTCAAATAATAACCTTTCACAAAATTTTTAGGAGGTCACAAAATGAGAAAATCATTTATCGTATTACTTGCCTTAACGGTTTGTATCGCCATGCCGTTAATGGCTCAAGATAAAGAGATGGCGAAAAAGGAAGATATGGCGAAAAAGGAAGATATGGCTGCCATGCATGCACCCCCGCCCCCGCTCGATAACGAGTACCTGAGCTGGATGGTTGGCGAATGGAAGGGTTGGTCTGAAGGAGCGATGGGAAAATCTGAAGACTGGATGAA
>SMXC01000215.1 GCA_004356825.1 Caldithrix sp. | reverse complement strand
TGCTGAGTTTTATTCAGCCGTTTGAAAGCGACGTAACTATTTCGGACAAATCGATCGAGCATTTAATCAGCGCAAACAAAGAGCTCGTTTCACAATTAGATTGCCAAAATTAATCATGCCCTAGTTGGGAATTTGAGAACCCATTAAAGGGTCGGAAATTTCCAGGACATAAATACCAACCAGGCCCAAAATACCGACAATGACTAGGTAATAGATCGTGGGCAAGATGGTTTTTCTTAGCACCGGGCCTTCCTGGCCGAGCAGCCCCACGGTTGCGGAAGCGGCTACAACGTTGTGAATCGCTACCATATTTCCGGCAGCGGCGCCCACGGATTGCAGAGCAACCACAAATGCACCGGAGATAGACAGGCTTTTGGCAACGCTATATTGAAAAAGACTGAACATCAAGTTACTCACCGTGTTGCTGCCGGCTATAAAAGCACCGATGCAGCCAATCACAGGAGCAAAGAACGGCCAAACACCTCCGACTGCGTCCGCCACCCAGGCTGCCATGGCGACCGGCATGCTCGCTAGTCCCAGGTCGTTGGTGCCGGAGTTGATATAAATCCGAACCATCGGAACGGTAAAAATCAATACAAAGCCCGCGCCCAATAGAATTTTTCCCGAATCTTTGACAGCTGCTTTTAATTCTGCTGTTGTCATTCGGTGCAGGAAAAAAGTCACGATAGCTGAAATAATAAGAATGGTACCGGGCAAGTAAAATGGCTGCGAGGAAGCTGTGATTCCTGTTCCCAGAACATCCTGCCATTGCAAGTTTACGGTTTTCAAAATACCGCCAATTGGCAGCTGAGGCAGGCGGCTTAAAACCAGCAAAAAAGCGACCAGAATGTAGGGCGCCCAGGCTAACCATATTGAAACTGATTTGTGGTTTTCGCTATCGAGCTTAACTTTGAGTTCGCCGGTCCAATCTTTCTCCCAGGTCCCGGCAGGTGCAAAATCCCAACTGTCTTTTGGCAGCAAAAAGTTGTTACGAGCGGCTATTGTAACAATTGCCAGCCCCGTTAAAGCACCGAGCAAAGTGGGAAACTCAGGTCCGAGAAAGACTCCGGTCAAAGTGTAAGGCACGGTGAAAGCCAAGCCTCCGAAAATCGCAAACGGCGCAATTGAAAGCCCTTCGGTCCATGAGCGGTTTTTTCCAAAGAAGCGCGTCATCATCATGACCATTAAGAGCGGAATGAGCGTGCCGGTGATGCCATGCAGAACAGCAGCTTCCGCCCCGATGAGTCTTAAATAGCTCTCAAAGTTCGTCCCCACAGCAGTAAGTTGGGCGCTGAGCTCCGGGCTTTCGAGACCGCCTTTTACACCGACAAGAATCGGCGTTCCAACCGCGCCGAACGTCACCGGCGTCGATTGGATCATCATGCCGATCATGACGGCGGCCATAGCCGGAAAGCCGAGTGCGACCATGAGAGGCGCAGTAATGGCCGCCGGTGTGCCGAAGCCGGCGGCGCCTTCGATGAAGGCCCCAAAGAGCCAGGCGATAATCACAACTTGAACCCGGCGGTCACCGCTTATTTTTGTAAAACCTGAGCGAATGGTTTTAAGCCCACCCGAGTGCTTCAAAGTGTTTAGTAAAAGAATTGCACCAAAAATGATGTAAAGGATGTTGAATGTGATGAAGAGTCCTTGAATGGTTGAAGCGATGATATGGGAAAAGGGGACTTTCCAAACTACAAAAGCTATGACAGCCGCAATGACATAAATCGCCGGCATAGCTCTCCTTGCGGGCCAACGAAATCCGATGAGTAAAACACCTGCCAGTATAATTGGAGAAGCGGCGATCAGCGCCTGGATAGAAAGGGGCATTTAAGAATTTCTTGCAATTCGGTTTTTAATTAGATAACATTTGGTAGTGTTCTTAATCAAAATACATTTAATTTTTAAATTAGCAATGAAAATGTACAGTATGAGTCCCAGCACCTTAAGGGAGTTCTGCAAACAGGACGCCGAGAAGACTAAGTAGCACATAACTCACAGAAAAATAAATAAATAAATAAATGAGAAGATAAGGAAATGCAGACATGGAACTATAAGAGATATTTGGCTTCTGATTCACCCAGCGCAGCCTTTGGCCGCACCCAAATAACGCTAAGGAAGAATCACCCGAATTACACAAGAATTTCAATTATTCAAATTTGCGTTAATTTGTGGAATTCTTTGTTACTCTTGTAGTAAGGAATCTGCGGCAACAAAACTTTGCCAAAAATAGAGTGTTGCAGATTTCTTGTGCAGATAACACCCAGATTTTGATCTGATTAAGGATCCGTTCTTTAATTTCTTAAAATTTGTTTTAATCTGTGGCGTATTAAAAATTTTGCAAAAAAATGCAAACCTTCACATGTAATAGCATAAGAATACAATATAGTTTTACTTCTAAATTTCAACTCAACCTTGTAAAAGGCGGTATTATAAGAAAATAAATTGAATCTTTGAGTTCTTTGTGATTCTCTGCGTCAAAAATTTTTCAACGATCGTCACTTTTTAAAGAATTAAGAGCTCATGTTTTGACTTTCCCAAACAACACGGAGATGATTTATGTCGAAAGAGTTTAAGCACTTCGAAACGAAACTTATCCACAGCGGCGAGCCCGAACCTCGAATCAACGGCGCGGTGAGCATGCCAATTTTTCAATCGGCTAATTTTGAGTATGCCGGCGAGGCTAGCTATCATGATTTAAAATATATTCGTTTAAACAACACGCCAAACCATATCGTGTTGCATCAAAAGTTGGCAGCTTTGGAAAACGCGGAAGCCGCGCTCGTCACCGCGAGCGGCATGGCAGCGATCTCGACTTCGCTGCTGACCATACTGTCTTCAGGCGACCACTTGCTCGCACAAGATACACTTTACGGCGGCACTCACAGTTTGATAACAAAGGATCTTGTTTCTTACGGTATTTCGTATGATTTTATCGACGGCGACCGGCCTGAGACCTGGCAGGAGAAACTCAAACCCAATACCAAAGCAATTTACGTGGAATCGATGACCAATCCACTGCTGCAAGTCGCCGATCTTCACTCGGTCGTTCAATTCGCGAAATCACATGATTTGATTTCTCTGATCGACAATACATTTCCCAGTCCCTATAATTTCCGCGCGGTCGATTTCGGATTCGATATTTCTTTACATAGCTGCACCAAATACCTTAACGGGCATTCGGATATCGTTGGCGGAGCGGTGATTGGGAGCTGCAAACTTATTGAAAAAATCACACACAAGCTCAATCACCTCGGCGGGTCGATGGATCCTCATACTTGCTTTTTACTGCACCGCGGCATCAAAACACTGGCGGTGCGCATGAAACACCAGAACGACAGTACTGGCAAAATTGCACAATTTCTACAACTGCATTCGAAGATTACCAAAGTCAATTACCCGGGACTGGAAAGTAGTTCAGGACACCAGCGTGCGCGTGAGTTGTTCGACGGTTTCAGCGGCATGTTGAGTTTTGAGCTAAGTGGCGGCCTTGAAGCAGCCGAGCAGTTTATGAAGAACACAACTTTGCCGATTATTGCTCCAAGCCTCGGTGGCGTTGAGACGCTTTTAACCATACCGGCGATAACATCACACGCAGGCATGACCCGGGAAGACCGGCAGCAGCTTGGCATTAAAGATGGCCTGATTAGAATGTCCGTCGGCATTGAGGCGACGGAAGAAATTATTGATGATTTTAAGCAGGCGTTAAGCTCTTAAACGAGTAAACTGAATTCGTTTTTGCGAGTGTTTGGATGCATTACGACCGTCTGCGGCGGACGGGTAGAAAATATGTTACTGTCCTAAATCTTTTACTGCCTCCGCGGTTTGAGAAGCTTCATTGGATTCATCGGCCAGAACGATGTACGTTTTAAAATTGGGGTTATCCAAATTTTCGAGCATTTCCTCAAGCGTGGTGGGTGGCATAGTATTCATGCTCTCTCCTTTCTTTTTGATTTAATTTCTTCGCCAAGCTAATGGTTTTTTAACTTGTCGTTTTATAACCATCCGATCCTTATAGTACATAATTGATAATAAGTTGAAGGGTTTGGTTGCGTCGGTGAAAGGGTTTCTCAGATTGGAATGAAAAGATAAAAAACTTGCAACAAATATCAAATAAAAAAAGTACAGTTTAACAACTGCTTAGAAATGCTTAGTTTTTTATCAACTCGTCCGCACGCTGCCAATCCAAATCTTCGACAGAGGTTATGGCGGCACAAAGCTCGGCTAGAATTTTTTCCTGAACCTTTCCTTTTGCGAGTGCAACCGAGTAAGGGATACGGTGAAATGAAACCATGGAGTATTTCGGGATGAATTTCTCCGGGTACTTCTCCTCAAGTGCAAACTCCACTTGTTTCTTCAAAGCAAACTTCGAGTCGGCAACGTGATCACGCATCTCAAAATAGTTGGTTAGCGAAAGTTCGGCAATCGCATCCGTGTTGATTTTTCTGAGTGTTCCAAATTCCTGAAAAATTTTCTGCCAATCACCGCTCTGTTTTTCAATGCACTCGTCCAGCACCGTGCAATCCTCAAAACCACAATTGATTCCTTGTCCGAAAAATGGCACGATCGCATGGGCGGCATCCCCTAATAAGCAAGCTTTGCCGGCAAGGTGCCACGGCTGACAACGGATTGTTGCCAAAGCGCCCGTGGGGTTGGTGAAGAAATCTTCCACCAGCGCTGGCATCAATTCGAATGCATCCGGGAATTGTTCTTTGAAGAAAGCCAAAACTGCTTTCTTGGTTTTGAGACTTTCGAAGCTCAAGTCACCTCTCATGGGAAAGAACAGCGTGCAGGTAAAACTGCCATCTGAATTTGGCAGGGCGATGAGCATGTAGGATTGCCGCGGCCAGATATGGAGTGCGTTTTTTTCTAATAAGAATTGGCCATTCCGGCCGGCGGGGAGGGTGAGTTCTTTATAGCCGTGCTCTAAATCATCTTTTGTAAAATTGCCATCCAATGCCCTGGCCATGTCATTTCGAATAGCAGAAGCGGAACCATCCGTCCCGATAACAATTTCCTTTTGTGTTACCGAATCCTGATTTGTGACTTCATCGTGTAGTTTTAGCTCACCACTTTCGAAATCCATTCCGGTACATTTTTGGTTGAAATGAATTTCAACGCCCTGTTGCTCAGCCGCGCTCATTAATTGCATATTCAACTCGGCCCGGGAAACCGAATTAATGACTTCCGATTCTTTGCGGCCATACGGAACTAAATTTAATTCTCCTGTCAGCGAATGCAACATGCGGCCTTTCATCGGGATGGCGATTTGCATGATTCTCTCTTTTAAGCCGACCTTTTCCAATGCATGAAGCCCGCGCACTGATAGTGCCAAATTGATCGAGCGTCCTGCGCTGATTTCAGCTGAACGCATGTCCGGACGGCGCTCGAAGATTTCAACTTCGAATCCGCGCTTTGCTAAATAAATTGAGAGAAGGGAGCCGGCAAGACCGGCGCCAATGAGGGTTATTTGGTTTTGGGACATTTAAAAAGAATGTTCCTGTGTTCGAGTTTTAAAAGTGTTAGAGTTGTTGGAATTCCTCAGAGAATATTTGCCCGAAATTGTAAACATCTTCAAATGTGTTATAAAGCGGCACTGGCGCCACCCGAATTACATCCGGTTGGCGCCAGTCGCAAAAGACACCATGTTGTTTTAATTTTTCGTAGAGCGACTTACCTTTTTGTTTCACTCTTATCGAGAGTTGACACCCTCTTTGACTCGTATCTCGAGGCGTCAAAATGTTGATGTCAGCGCTTTGAATTTGATCTAAAAGAAATTCCAGGTAACAGGTGAGCTGTTCACTTTTTGCTCTGAGTCTTTGCATGCCGACTTGATCGAAAATGTCCATTGAGGCCCGCAGTGCCGCCATCGGCAAAATCGGCGGATTGCTGAGCTGCCAACCTTCGGCGCCGGGGATGGCGTCAAAATCCGGAGCCATCTGGAAACGCGTTTCTTTATTCTGGCCCCACCAGCCGGCAAAGCGAGGCAACTCAAAACTGTTGGCGTGACTTTCGTGCACAAAGCAGCCGGCGACGCAGCCCGGGCTGCCGTTCAAATATTTGTAGGAACACCAGACTGCAAAATCAACGTGCCAATCATGCAGATTCAAAACCAGGTTGCCGGCCGCATGTGCCAGATCGAAGCCAACGATACAATTTTTCGCGTGTCCGGCTTTTGTAATCCGCTCCATTTCAAACGCCTGC
>SMXC01000214.1 GCA_004356825.1 Caldithrix sp. | reverse complement strand
GCCCGGATCCTGCGAATGAGCTCGATGCCGTCAATTTCCGGCATTTCCCAATCAAGTATCGCAATAGGTGGCCTGTCTTCAGTCTGGAGTATTTTCCAGGCCTCGGCGCCATCCCGGGTCGAGACAACTTCATATCCCCACTTGGCCAGCGTCTTTTCAAGAACCCGGCGGGAAATCGTATCATCTTCTGCAATCAGGATTCTCATTTACCCCGATCAAGATGTCCGTTATTCCCAGTTAAATTCTTGACAAAAGTAATACAGTTTCCCTTATCGTTAAATCTGATCTCATCCATCAGGTTGCTGATAATCATGAGTCCCATACCATAAGGATTGCCGCTTGCCTCTGTGGCAATGTTATCGGTTGCATATCCGTCACCCTCGTCCTCCACCGAAACTTCCATTTTTATTTGATCTATGTTTAGATTAAGTCTTACTTTGCGCCCGGCAAATTCGGGCAGGTTTAAACGCTCTTCCTTCCGTTTCTCAAACAAGGTTTCTGACTCCCCTTTGAGATAAATATCTTTCCACTCCGACTCTAATTCCAGATTCCCGTGTTCATGCGCATTGAGAACAGCTTCTTCCAGCACCATGGCAATGTTTAACAAATCCTTGTTTGCTAACCGGGTGTATTTAAGCAGGGTCTCTCGAAAAATCTCCTGGAGTGTTGCGATGGATAAGTCACCTGATCGAATCAGAAATTCGATATTCAGGTGAGATAGAAAATTGTGTAAATTCGTAATTCTATTTCTTGCAGACGCCAGGTCATCTGCCCGTTGAATAACACCTAAGAGCTGGTCTTTTTCAAACGGTTTTACCAAGTAATCACAGGCACCCAGCCGTAGCGCTTCGATAATATTTTCATCACGGGTATATCCGGACATAAGCACGATTGGCAGTTCCGGAGCTGCCTGGCGGCATTTTTTGAGCATCTCCAGTCCGTCCATGTTTTTCATCACAATATCAGAAAGCACAAACTCAATATCAGGATTGCTTCGAACGACGGCCAGTCCTTCATCGCCATCTTTAACGGCATAAACATTATAGCCGCTTTCGGTTAGCCATTGTTTAATGACCAACCGGATCGACTCCTGGTCTTCCACTAAGAGTATATTCTTAATCAAATTTTCGTTCTCTGGTCTTTTCGATTGAATTTTCTCTGCGTAATCTTTGCGTCTCTGTGGGCAAATTTTTGCATTTTGTGCAAAGAATTCACTTGTCATTCCCTAACAAAGCAACCATTGAGTTCCAGGACCACAAAATAGCGCATGGTGTGCCTGAGAAAGAGAATCAGATTTAGAATTTCTAGCTTTTATATCTGTCCACCACCTTTATCGGCAAGCCCACAACAGAGTTTAACCCCCAGACTCTTGTGGATTTTCAAATAATAAATTTTTGCAGTATAAAAGATCTCGATGCTGATACTTCAATGAAATATGCTTTTGGCTATTATCTTTTGGCCTTCATAATTTAGAATTTACCTGGTTTGCCGATTTCTTCGGGATCACCTTTTAGCCTGCCTTATTCATGAATTCTGATGAGGTATGTTCGTAGTACAGCCTTGTAGGCTACCATGAGCACGCTAAAGCGTGAACTACAAACTATATCATCTCTACTTTTAACAGGTTGCTATTGTTGTTTTGTCCCTAAACGTAGGTTTATGAATAATGCAGGTTATGTACCTGAATCGTGAAATCTTTGCATACTCGTTAAAAACATTCGAGCACAAGCTTTTTGACAAGACTTGAAATCGCAAATCACAAAGGCCAAGTACAAATAAAATCCAATGCTCAATTTCCTAAATCTCAAACAAGACCCTTGATAGGGACTGGTTGCTTTGTGTTTATTGTGATTTGCAATTTGAGTTTTACCCCCGACCAAACTTTTCCCCGAATTCTTTAATCGGGGAACATTCGGGGAAAACCTGGGATTTGTTATTTTTTTGATATGTGAGATTTCCGGCTCATCCGGGTTCGGTGATTTCATAACCATTTTAGCAAATTGTTTTTACGGGGCAGATTCGATTTTACGTAACAGCACTATAGGACGCCTTTCGACATGCTCAAGGAGGCTCGACCGGGGTTTGAGGTTTAACATAGACATTTTTCTATAAATATTCTACGCCTAGGGCGTTAGCAGCAAGAACAGTTGG
Organism: Caldithrix sp.; assembly: GCA_004356825.1. Classification (GTDB taxonomy): domain Bacteria; phylum Zhuqueibacterota; class Zhuqueibacteria; order Oceanimicrobiales; family Oceanimicrobiaceae; genus Oceanimicrobium. Next base: position 12,048 of record SMXC01000214.1, on the reverse strand, counting down.
CTCTTTTGGCCAAAGATCAACCCAGCGGGGTGACATATTCTGAGAATACATTTAGCTAAAATAAAACCTGCCCCATTTTTTTTTTAGCTAAAAGGTAATTGCCAAAAAACCAATCGCTCAATTTAGGATCAGACTGAAATTACAAAAGAGATTCAGACGGTATGAAGATGGAAGAGTATTGTGAGATGTTAAACGTTTGCCAGTGCGGCTCCGCAGGTTAGAATATTAAAAAAATCAAAGAGGCTTTTCGGCGCGAACAATTGAGAAATGGCTACATTCCACCCGTTTAACTTTGTAAAAGCTCGCCTGCCGCTTCCAGTATTTCCTCGCGAGGCGAAGGTCTAGCGAGGGTGCGGTCTGCTCCGAACAACTTGGCGGTCCGCAGATAGTCTAAGGAGCTGCTGTTTCCTCCTCCTGAATAGCAATGATTTTTAAGCCAGGGATGAAGGATGTTGCGCCTGAACTCCCGGATGGTTTCCAGACCCTTCTGCTCCGGCATGAGAATATCGGTAATAAAGCAAGTCTGCCGGCTCTTTTTTGTAGAGTGGCATCGCTTGCCGAGCCCGACAGGTGGCCATGACGTCATATCCCGCTCTCTGCAATAACCTTTTGCAGCATGTCTAAGACCTGTGAATCGTTGTCGACAACAAGAATCCTTGCCAGTTGGGTTACCTCATCTATTTTCGTCCATGGCCCGCCGGACAGCCTTACTTAGATCGTCTGCACTAATGGGTTTCAGAATAAATTCTTTGATACCCCTGGTTTTGACTGAGTCTCCGCTGACGTCTTCAGCGAAACCGGACATAAGAATTATCGGCAAGTCGGGGCGAATGTTCAGGAGTTCTCCAGCCAGTTTCAGCCCGGTCATCTCTGGCATGATCTGGTCGGTGATAACCAGGTCATAATTGCCCGGCTGGGCACGGAATGTTTCGAGGGATTCAACGCCGCTGCTACTCGTGGTGACTTCGTAACCGTTGCGTTGCAGGAGCCGTTTCATAACAGAAACAACGATCTCCTGGTCATCGACCAGCAAAATTCTTTCATGCCCCGCGGGTATTTGCTGAACTTTTTCTGTTATCTGTGTGACTCCTTTCTTAATGACCGGCAAATAGACGCGGAAAGTCGTGCCCTTTGCCGGCTCGCTTTCTACGGTGATGTCTCCTTTGTGACTCATGACGATGCCATGCACCACGGAAAGACCCAGGCCTGTACCTTCACCTACATCTTTGGTGGTGAAGAACGGCTCAAAAACCCGCTCCTTGGTTTCTGGACCCATACCTATTCCTGTATCGCTGACTGTGAGCTGCACGTATTCTTGCTGGTTCAACTTTGGGTGGTTTTGCAAGAATTCATCATCAGACACGAACTTTTCTAAACTCACCGTCAGCATCCCGCCATTCTTACTCATGGCTTGAAAAGCATTGGCGCAGAGGTTCATCACCACTTGGTGGATTTGACCAGGATCAGCTAGTACTGTACCGCACTTTCGGCTCAGGGCCTGGCGCAGATCGATATTTACGGGCAAGGTAGCCTTCAACAGACCAAGTGCCTCTTTCACAATGGGATGGATCCTGAGCGGTGTAGATTCACGGACTTCACGACGGCTGAAGGCGAGTATCTGCTGTACCAAGTTTTTGCCGCGGTTTGCCGCTTTCATGACTTCTTGCAAATCATCGTAGGCCTGGCTCTCCGGGGGTACCTCATCCAGAGACAGGTCGGCAAAGCCGTCTATGGCCTGCAGGATGTTGTTGAAATCATGGGCGATACCGCCTGCAAGTGTTCCCAGCGTTTCCATTTTTTGTGCCTGGTGAAGCCGCTCCTCAAGCTGCTTTCGTTTTTCTTCAGCCTGTCTGTGTCCGGTGATATCCTCTAGAACAATAAGAAAATGCCTAGTAACGCCCGCAGAGTTTTTTACTCCTGTAATAGACAATGATTCCCAGTAGGGTTCACCGTTCTTTTTCTTGTTATGAAACTCTCCGCGCCACTCGTCGCCGGTCGTAATCGTGTCCCATACTTTTTTGTATTCTTCCGGCAACGTTTTGCCAGATTTTAGAATGCTCGGGGTGCTTCCGACCACTTCTTCAGCGGTATACCCGCTTACTTGTGTATATTTTGGATTGACATATTCGATGTTGCCCTGCGGATCAGTAATTATGACCCCGGCTGGACTTTGTTCGACTGCAAGTGATAGCATACTGAGTTGTTCCTCTGCGAGTTTGCGCTCAATGGCCAGGGCAATTTGCTCGGATACAAATGTCATCAATCCCAGATCTTTCTCGGAGTAAAGTGCAGGATTTGTATAACTTTGGACGACTACAACGCCGATGACCGCGTGTGCGGTCTTGAGGGGTACCCCGAGCCATTGGGCAGAAGGGGTACCTACCATTTTTACCTCGCCCCTCTGCATCAACTCCGCGTGCACCTCTTCATTTGCTAAAAAGGGAACACCGGTCCGCCTGACATAATCTGTCAGGCTTTTGTTTAGATGTTGCGGACTGAAATCCTTAGACTCTTCATGTTCATCAAGGTAGTAGGGGAACGAGTACAGATCAGTTCCAGCATGGTAAAGTGCAACGTAGAAATTAGTGGTGTCGAGGAGAACACCTATTTTTTGACGGATGATTTCCAGAAGCTGTTCGAGGTTACTTGAAACACTCGTTGCTTCTGAAATTTGAAACAGCACAGATTTGATATCCTCCGCCTGCTTGCGTTCGGTGATATCTCTGAGCATGCCTTCAGTCGCTACAGGTTTGCCGTCAATTCCAAACACGATGCGTGCATTAACAGAGAAATAAACCAAACTGTCATTTTTGTCTTTCAATTGAATTTCAAAATCGTTTATTTCTCCATCATCGTCTAACTTTTTCCAAAGTTCCACATAGTCGTTGCGATCAAAATAGTAGTCGGCGATCTGTTTGCCAATGAGCTCCTCTCGCGTGTATCCTGAATGCCTTTCTATTGATGGACTTATGTCGGTAATCGTACCATCATAATCCGTTCGGTAAAAGACATCCCGCACATTCTCGAAAATCTTCCGATATTTTTCCTCGCTTGCGCGCAGCGCTTCTTCCACTTGTTTGCGCTCGGTAATGTCCTGGGAAATTCCCATTAATCGTATTACGTCGCCGTTGTCGTCAAAGATTGGAATGAAAGACGACGCAAAAATATGTTCAGTGCTCGATCTGAACTCAAATTCAGACGCTTCTCCCTTTAGGGCAGCACCCAGGAATTGTTCGATTCGATCCCTGTCCACGTCAGCAACTGTATCCAGATAACGCATTCCTATGATATCCAACTCATTTGAAACGCCCGCCATTGTAACACAAGAGGGATTCACGGAAATAAGCCGGCCCTGCAGATCAATCTGATGGATACAGTGAGGCGAATTCTCGACGAGGAGACGATTATTCTCTTCGCTTTTCCGTAACGCCCTCTCCGCATGCTTGCGCTCAGTGATGTCTCGGGCAGAACCATACAAGCCGATAATTGCACCGGATTTATCCCGGAGCGCTTTTACGCAGTTTTCCAGCCAGACGGTGTGACCTTCGGCGTGATAATATTCAGCCTCGATGGTGACATACCTTTCCGGATCAACATCCTGCTCCTTATCCCGCCGAAGTTCCTCCTGCATTTTCATCGTTAGACGCTGAAGCGACTCCGGCGTGAGCATTTCTTCCGGTGCATGCCGTTTCCGTTCTTCGGGTGTAAACCCAAGCACCTTCTTGATGGAAGGGCTCGCATAGGCGGACCTGAAATCCAGATCAACAGTCCAGACAATGTCGGCCATATTTTCGGCCAGAAACCTGAATTTTTCATCACTCTCCCTTAGTGCTTCTTCCGCCCGTCTGCGCTCGCTGATATCGCGGACAACTGTTGTTAAAACTTCTTTTCCGCTGTATACGATGAGACTGCTGCTCACTTCGACATCCAGCAGAGAACCATCCTTGCAACGATGTTTTCGCTCGCCAATCCACACCTGCTTTTCTTCTCTAATTCGTTTGACAAAGCTTTTTATACTTTGTCTATCGTGGGCTACGATGTCGTAGAGCGTTAACCTGCGCATTTCTTCCGCCGTGTAGCCCAGCATCTGTTCATACGCTTGATTAGTGTCCAAAACATGTTTGGTATCCAGATCGTAAAGAACGAATCCATCAGATGCTTGTTTTACAATGGAACGGTAGCGTTCCTCGCTTTCGCACAACGCCTCCTCCGCCTGTTTGCGCTCGGTGGCGATGCCGGCAAGATGGGTGGCGTTCTGAATGAGCTGCTGTTGATAGGGAGTGGGACGGCACGGTACTTTGTGAGATATGGCAAAGGTGCCGAGAACTTTTTCCTTGGAGGAGAAAGGTGTTGACCAGCACGACCGAATGCCGTGCTTCAGCGCCAGCTTGCGAAAACCGGCCCAGAGCGGATCTTTAGCGATATCGTACACGATGACTTGTTTGCCTCGGGTAACAGCCGTACCGCAAGAACCCTGACCTTCGCCGACCATCAACCCGTCTAAAGCACGCGCGTATTTCTGTGGCAAGCTGGGAGCGGCGCCGCTGTGTAGTTTTCCGCCCGCCTCATCGAACAAGAGAATGGAGCACAGGGCGCCCGCAGATTGCTGCTCGATGAGCAGGCACAGCCGTGCCAATATTTCCGTCAGACCAACGCCCAAAGCGATCATTCGCAGCACTTCCGATTGCGTGGCGAGCATGCGGCTGGCCTGTTTGCGCTCGGTGATGTCACGAGCTATGCCAATCAGGCCGGTGATATAGTCATTGTCATCCCGCAGAGGTGCTTTGGTGGTGAGATAGGTACGCGCAGAATCTGAGCCGGCGGGCAGCACAACTTCTTCCAGAGTCTGTGGTTTTCCGGAAGCTATGATCTGTTTATCAATTTTGGTCAAATGGCGGGCCACTTCGGGCGGGAATAATTGCTCATTGTTTTTGCCGATGATTTGTTTGACGGATTTCCCGATAATCTGAGCGCAGGCGGAATTGACCAGCAGGTGCCTGCCGTTGAGATCCTTTACAAAAATCACATCCGTAGTTTCCTCGATGATCGAATTCAACAAACCGAGATTGTTTCCATTGTTTCCCAATTTAATCTCGGTTTGCCGCGGTTTGCTTTCAGTTTTTTCGAGTTTTTTCACCCGCTTTTGCAACATTGCAATTTCTTCAGCCATTTCGGCTTTGGTTTTGTTCCTGGAAGTATTCATCATGCTCTTCCTATCCCTCAAGTAAGATTTTGAATATTTTGAATGTTGAATTTATGCAATGATGACTTAAATCGGATTTCATGGCAGTATTATTTGCATTTTCCGGCCGGTCTGGACTGCGATCTCTTGTAGGAGGGTTTGTCATCCTGACCTGTACCTGCCAAAGTTTGTTAGTTTCTGCTGAAAACAAAACAGAAAAATGACTTCCCCTTTTCGTGTCATCTCTACATGTTTAGCAGGAATCTCTCTGGATTTTCGCTAAAAACACTGTGAAAAGGCATTTTGCAACTGAAACTAGTTTAAAAGATGGTACAATGCAGGAACTACGGATGAGAGGTAAATTTCGCGCTCTAATTCAGAGATAGAGTAATAACGATTTTAGTAAGAATGATTAGAGCCAGTGTGAAAGGATCAGATCCCCCATTGTGCGATTCATTTCGGGAATTACAACAAATTAGTCTAAGAAAAAATAACCAACAATGCAAGGATTTTTAAGAAATTGTTATATTTGATTCCTGGCCTTGCGATGCCTACTTTCTTTCATGCCAAATACTTTCGGCGGTCAATTTTTTCAATTATATGCTTTCTGGTAAATTATCAATTGCACAAATCATGATTCTTTGCTATCTTCTCAACCTTTCATCAAAACAACCGAAATGTTAACCAATACGCAACATAAATTACGAGGAAGATATGAATCAGTTTACCGGACTACCTCAAGAAGCCAGGTCGCTGCTGGCAAGCCAGTATTTCGGCGTGTTGTCTACAATCTCTGATAAAGTCGCTGGATATCCATTTGGTTCGGTCGTGCCGTATAGTCTGAATCGTAATGGCGAACCGGTGATCCTCATCAGCGATATTGCCGAGCACACTAAGAATATTGTGGCGGATCCCCGCGTCTCCTTAACCGTTCTGGAACATGGTGTGGAAGATGTTCAGGGGAGTGCACGTTTGACTCTACTGGCGGATGCCGCTAAAATAGCGGCCAATGACACCGGTGATCGCTACTACCGTCGTTTTCCGCAATCTAAGGATTATCATAGGACCCACAACTTTGACTTTTACGGTTTAGCGTCGGTTACTATTCGGTACATTGGCGGATTCGGAAAAATTCATTGGTTGGAACCGGAGCAGCTTTTCCTCGCTAATCCGTTCAACGAGGCGGAAGAAGCTGGAATTATTGGGCACATGAATGAAGATCATCAGTCGGCCATGCGTTATTACCTGAGTCATTTTAAGGAGAGGAGGGTAGCAGAGGATCAAACCGTGCTGATGACCGGCATCGATGCGGAGGGTTTCGACCTGATGTTGCAAGGGCGACCTTATCGCTTCCAGTTTAAGGAAGCCATTAGCACGGTTCAGGAAGCGCGGGAAATTCTTGTGTCTATGGCAAAAGCTTAATCCTTTTGCCACATCGGAAGGAAGTACTTCATCCGTTTTAGCTGGCGACTATTAACTTGAGGATTGCGGAGGAGTCGTTTATGAAGAGCAGCGATTCAGCTTGAAATTATCTCAAAAATTTCTTTGGCAGCAGAAATGGTTTGATCTATTTGTTCTTGATCGTGAGCTAAGGAAACAAACGCAGCTTCAAACTGGGAGGGAGCAAAATAGATCCCCCGGTTTAGCATCTCTGTAAAAAATCTGGCATATTTTTTCGTGTCAGAGGTTTTTGCGGTTGCCAGGTCAACCACTTTTTTGCTGGTAAAAAACATTCCTGACATTGAACCGACCCTGGTTTGAAAGAGCGGCAGTCCAACTGATTCTGCGGCCTGCCTGATTCCATGTGCAAGCTTTTCTGAAAGATGCTCCAACTTGTCATAGGTCCCGGTCTTTTTCAGTATCTTCAATGTTTCCAATCCGGCCGTCATCGCAATTGGATTTCCGGATAAGGTACCCGCCTGATAGACCGGGCCGCTGGGCGCTACGAGTTCCATTATCTCCTTGCGGCCACCGTAGGCGCCAACAGGGAATCCGCCGCCGATTATTTTTCCAAGGCAGCTCAGATCGGGGATCACCTTGAAAAGTGATTGAGCGCCGCCGAAGGCAACACGAAAGCCGGTCATCACTTCATCGAAAACTAACAGTGCGCCGCCGCCCCCGGCAATCTTGCGAAGACCCTCCAGAAACCCGGCTTGAGGGGGCACTACACCCATGTTTCCCGCAATGGGTTCGACGATGATCGCTGCAATCTCTGCCGGGTTTTGTTCAAAAAGGTTTTGTACGGAATCTAAGTTATTGAATTGCGCGACAAGTGTATCTGCAACCGCGGAGTCCGGCACTCCGGGACTATCGGGAAGGCCGAGCGTCATCAAGCCGGAACCCGCTTGAACTAAAAGCATGTCCGCATGTCCGTGGTAGCACCCTTCGAACTTGACAATTTTGTCGCGTTTTGTGTAAGCGCGCGCCAGCCTCAGCGCACTCATTGTCGCTTCGGTCCCGGAATTCACAAACCTCACCATCTCGACTGACGGCACCGCGTCGATGACCATCTCGGCCAATTCAACTTCAACCTCTGTCGGGGCGCCGTAGCTGGTCCCTTTGGAAAGGGCTGTGCGAACGGCATTGATGATTTGCGGATGGGCGTGCCCGATGAGCATGGGTCCCCAGGAGCCGACATAGTCGACGTAGCGATTGCCATCCACATCAATAAGATAGGCGCCTTCGGCCCGTTCGATGAAAAGCGGCGTCCCGCCTACGGCCTTAAACGCTCTCACCGGGCTGTTGACACCCCCGGGCAGAACAGTCCCGGCGCGATGGTAGAGTTTTTCCGAAGCTTGTGTATTCAAATTTGCTGCCTCAACTTAGCCACTTTGCCGCATCTTTTGCGTGGTAGGTCAGGATCAAATCGGCACCCGCCCGCTTAATGGAAGTCAAAATCTCGAGCGTGACGGATCGCTCATCTATCCAGCCGTTTGCCGCAGCCGCTTTTACCATCGAATACTCGCCGCTAACGTTATAGGCGGCCAAAGGCAATTCAAAACGCTCTTTGATTCTTCGAATCACATCCAAATATGACAACGCCGGCTTGACCATCAATATGTCCGCGCCTTCCTCAACATCTAGAGCGGCTTCTTTGAGCGCTTCAGCCACATTTGCCGGGTCCATTTGATGCGTTTTACGATCTCCGGATTGCGGTGACGATTCCACAGCATCGCGGAACGGCCCGTAAAAACCAGACGCGTATTTGACCGCATAACTTAAGATCGGCATTTTTTCAAATCCTGATTCATCCAATCCTTCCCTGATCGCACCTACCATACCGTCGATCATTCCGGATGGCGCTAACATATCCGCACCGGCCCTGGCGTGCGAGACAGCTTGTCGCACCAATAACTCCAGAGTAGCATCGTTGTCAAGGTAGTTATCCGTGATCATGCCGCAGTGTCCATGATCGGTATATTCGCAAAAACAAACATCTGTTATCACGAGTATATCCGAAACCGACTCCTTGACCGCCCTCACAGCCTTCTGAATAATACCATTTTCGTCATATGAATCCGAACCCATAGCGTCTTTTGACTCAGGAAGGCCGAACAGGATAACAGCAGGAATCCCCAAACTTTGGGCTTCCTGAACCTCAGCCACCAAAAGGTCAATAGACAGCTGGAACTGACCCGGCATGGAGGCGATGGGCGTTTTGCCGTCTTTCCTGTAAGTTACAAACAGAGGATAGATGAAATCGTCAACAGATAGGTTCGTTTCTCTTACCATACGACGAATTTCAGTGGTGCCCCGGAGGCGCCGGGGTCGATTGAACGGTGTAAACATCTTGTCTCCCTGGTTTGACCGGTTACCCGTTTGCGGAGCGCAGGACTTCACGCAACTTCTGACTCAGGTACACACTTTGTGCAATAGTCTACAATCTTACTTGAAAGGCTCTTCGACTGGACAATGCAGTCACCGACCGAAATACCGTTGCGAAAATTACCTGAAATAAAAAGACCCGGATGTTCCGTCTCCAATTTTTCAATTTCATTAATGCTATTTTGATGTCCCAACTCATACTGCGGAATAGCCTTTTCCCAACGTTTGATGTGGAGGACGTCGGGTTTTTCCTGCAGTTGCATAACGTCTTTTAGTTCATCAAAAACCAACTCACCGAGTTCCCGGTCATCGAGTTGCGGCAAATCCGGCTGCCGCATACCGCCAATGAATGTGGTCAAACAGAAGCCGCCCTCCGGCGCCCGATTTGGAAAAATTGCAGAGTTCCAGATGGTTCCCAGAATGCGGCGATTTTCGACTCTGGGTACGAGAAATCCAAAGCCATCGAGCGGCCGGCACGGGACCTGTTTCTTAAAACCAGAAAAGACCACTGCCACAGGAGGATAAGTAATTTTCTGCAATTTGGCGGAAAGCGATTTGTCAATGGATTTAAGATAACCCGCGGTAACGTGGGCGGGTGTGGCAAAAATCAGACTTTTGGCTGCAATCTTAATTCTCTTTGTTTTTTGCGAAATGCTGAGGGTGTAGAAGTCACCGGATGCACCTGGTAGCTCTACCCGGTCCAGAATGGATCTTTTTTGAATGCTATTAGCGAGAATTTCAGCCAGGGCATTCGCGAGTTCGGTCATGCCGTTTTGGAAGGAGAAAAGCCGGGCTTTGGTTTTGCTGGTCTCAGACATCTTCTGCCGTTGCTTTGCGACTTTAATGGCGCCTTTGACCAAGCTACCATAATTTTTTTCAAGAGCATAAATTTTTGCAGCAGCGCTGCGGACGCTCAACCTGGCAGGGTCGCCGGCATAAATGCCGGCAACAAATGGATTGATGGCATAGTCCAGAAATTCTTTTCCAAGTCTGCGCCTGACAAATTGGGCGATGGTTTCTTCCAGCTCCTCGGGGGCTGCGGGGATAAAAGGCTCCGCCAATAATCTTAGCTTTGCTTGAATGGAAAATAATCTGCAGGCTAAAAACTGGAAGGGGTTCATTGGCAGGGCAAGTAGATTGCCGTTCTTCAGAATAAATCTCTTTTTTGCACTCGGGTTTGCGTAAATACGACGACCTTGCAGTCCTATTTCGTCCATAAAATGACCTATCTCCGGTGAAGTTTCCAGAGTGCTGTTTGGGCCGCAGTCAACTAAAAAACCATCGATTTCCTCCGTCAGCAGCGCGCCGCCAACTCGGGCAGATTTTTCCACAAGCAAAATATTCAGGCCTGCTCTTTGCAGCCGATAAGCGATGGCCAGACCTGAAATTCCGCCTCCGATGATGACCGCATCTTTTTTGTAATGAGAATCAAACATTTGATAAAGTGGAAACTGTGACAGGACTCGCCTCCCAGCAAGCAGCATCCGTTATAAATTCACATTGATGACATCGTGTATTTCTCTCAGAAGATTTAGATGGCAGTGAGGCCTGCAAGGGTCCCGGCGTCTGTTGGTGTCCACCTTCGGAGACCATAGCTACTTGCGCAACCGTGACTTCGGCTAACGCTTCTATAAACAATTTGTGTGTATTCAAACCTGCCATGACCTCATATTTTTCAATTCCGTATGTTTCGGCCTGTCCTCTTATCAGCATGTCTAATTCGTACAATGTTTCTACATGATCTGTCACGAAGGCAATCGGAATTATCAATACAGACGTATGCCCTCCCCCAGCCAGTTCTTTAAGCTTATCCGGAGTGCTGGGCGTAAGCCACTCAGCGCGACCCACCTTGCTTTGAAAAGCAACGTGAAAGGCATAGTCATATTCCCTCATCTTCATCACTTCTTCCACAGTGCAGTGAATCAGGCAGCAGTAAGGATCACGGCGTTGTTTCATCTCATGCAGCGGTACTCCATGTGCGCTAAAGAGCAACTGTATGTCCTTTAGTTGATCAGCAGGAAACCGGGCAAGTGTTTCGTCAATTCGTTCACTTATAGCTTGAATATACTTCGGATGAGTAGCATATTCAAACACATAGGCAGTCGGCCAGTTATGAATTTCTCCCATATCCTCCAACATCCGCCAGAATACCAGAGAGGAACCAGTGGTCGTTTTCGAGTAGTGTGGATATAGAGGCAGCAACACGACCTTGTTCACGCCATCTTTGCGCATTTTTTCTGCAGTCTCTTCAGAGGTCGGGTGCCAGTACCGCATAGCAATGTAGACTTTATAGATAATGTTGGCCGGCTTGCCAAACCTCCGGTTCAAATCGGCTTCCAATTGCCCGGCTTGCTCTTTCGTGAGTTTGTTGATCGGTGAGCCGCCGCCGATCTTTGCATAGTCTTTACCGACTCTTTTCGACCGGGTCGTTGAAATATACTTCGAAAGCCAATGCCGAAGAATTCCGCCAAATGGCATATCAATGATAGCGGGATCCATAAACAGGTTGTATAAAAAGGGCTCTATCTCTTCAAGCGTATTGGGCCCACCCAGGTTCATCAAGACGACCCCTACTGTATCACCAGCTGCCACCTTGACCGGTTCGTCCTTATAATATTTACCGGTCACCAGACGCTCATCGTATTTGTAGTGTCTCAAGAATTCTCGTGCATCCATTCCAAGGTTCCTTTGTTGGCCTTAGTCAGTATTTTGTTTATCAAGTTTTACGCCGAAAGTGTTGGTAAAATTATGATTTTTTACATACTAATATGAATGACCGGTTAAAATAATTATTTAAACAAAATAATTCCCACCGAAATCACCGAAACTCACCGAATTTATTTTCATTTGAAATAGTTAATCTGATTAATTTATGAATTGCAAACCTGAAGCTACAAAGTATATAAGGAATAAGGGAATATTGAAGAATGCATTCTTATACACAAAACTCTCTATTCCCTTATATCCCTATTTCCTTTTCTACCAATGACATAGAAGAACTCATAGCTATAATTTGTGAATAATCCAGGTTAGTTATTTGG
>SMXC01000213.1 GCA_004356825.1 Caldithrix sp. | reverse complement strand
TTCATATTCCAGGCTGTGTCTCTTTTTTTCCTCTTGTTTTTGCGCGTAGGAATCTACTAATTCATCGCCATCAAGCCCAAGTGTAATGGCATAATTTTTTATAAAAGACTTAACATAAGTCTCCGGCAAAAACGAGTAATCATTTTTTTCCAATAAATTTAAATGCTCGAGACTAATTTTAGTCTGCTCATTTATTTCTTCCAGAGTCTTGCCTTGCGCTTTTCGACTCTTTTTAAGTATATTCCCAATGTTTTCCATCTAATCACCTGATTTTCCAGCGGCTGATCAAAGTTGCCTAAATATTGTCAATCGCGGACTAGCTTAGTCTCTAACAAACTTCTCGAGCGCCTGATACAACTTCGTAACCGGCAAACCCATCACATTGTAAAAACACCCATCAATTTTCTGCACGAAAAGAGCCCCCTGATCCTGTATGCCATAGCCGCCGGCCTTGTCAAAAGGGCTCCCGGATTGAATATATCGATCAATTTCTTCATCTGCAAGCTTCCGAAAGCTGACGAGAGTTTTTTCAAATTCGCTCAACATCTCACCGGAAGGTTTCTCAACTATTGCGAAGCCGGTATAAACCTCATGTGTTTTTCCACTTAACTGTTGCAAGATTTCTTTGGCTTGTTTGGCATCTTTTGGTTTGCCCAATATTTGATTGTTCAGTACAACTACCGTATCCGCCCCGATAATCAAACCACCGTCTATTTTTTCGGCAACCTTTAAGGCTTTTTTTTGTGCAAGTTCAAGAACATGCACCTCAGGGATTGTATAAACTTCGCTCTGCTCGTCTACCTGACTATTGACCACCTCGAAATCGAAGCCGATCATTCGGAGCAAGTTTTCCCTGCGAGGTGAGATAGAAGCTAAAATCAGTTTTTTACCATACACATTTGAAAATGGGATCTCGTTCAATTTCTCTTACTTTCTACCATTAAAGTAACCGGTCCATCGTTGTGAATTTCAACTTTCATCATTGCGCCAAACACGCCTTCTTCAACTTTTAAATTCATTTCCTTCAATTTTTCGATAAATTTTCGATACAAAGGCTCAGAGATTTCAGGAGGTGCAGCCTGGATAAAACTCGGCCTTCTGCCTTTACGAGTATCACCGTAAAGCGTAAATTGTGAAACCACCAAAATCTGGCCTTTTTCTTCAAAACAAGATAAATTGAACTTTCCGTCGCTATCTGAAAAAATTCGGAGATTTGCACATTTCTCGGCCAAAAATCTAGCGCTTTCTTCCGTGTCATTATTGGTTATTCCAAGAAGAATGACCAACCCTTTGCCAATCTCTCCTGTGACCTCACCTCTGACACTTACACAAGCCTCTGTTACTCTCTGAACCAAAGCTCTCAAAGCACACTCAATCTATAATCGCGAAATCAATTTGGAAGACCAAGATAAATTGCAAGTAACCCGACGGGCATATCCGCTTTTAATACTGCGGAAATTCGTCTTAAATTTTGCGTGGAGGGATGTTTCCACATAAATCCCAGGGAGGACACAATCACTAAATCGACGCCGACCAGCACAACCCAGAAATACAATTCTCCGTAAATACCAAAAATATAAGGAATAAATGTGAATAGGATTAAGCTCGAAAAAACGACGGTTGTGACTTTTAGCGCTGTTTTCGTTCCAAACCTGAGTGGAAGCGTCTCTGCAGAGACCGTTTTATCTGCACTTTGGTCTTCTATATCTTTAATAATTTCCCGGCCCAAATGAAACAGAAAAGCAAAACCCGCCGGAACTAACGCTTCCTGCCAACGACCGACCGCGATCCCTCCGTAAATAAAGGCCAAAGCTGAAAACAGGCTTACTGCAATATTTCCAAAAAAAACAGTTTGTTTTAATTTTGCACTATAAAAAAAAAGTCCGATGGATGTAATGACTGCCACAAAAACTGCAAGCGGAAAAATAAATATACTAAGAAAAACACCTAAAGCAAACAAAATAATTGCGAAACTCAATACGCCTTTAGCGGTTACAATATTGGAAGGGAGTGGCCGAAACGGCTTGTTCACACGATCGATTTCCAAATCAAAATAATCATTGATAACATTCCCGCCTGCCATAATCAGGCTCCCGGAAATACAAGCGAGTACAACTTTTTCCAGAGGATGAATTGTTCCAGTTATGACAGCACCCACAAAAACAGTTAGGGCACCTATGAGAATATTGACAGGCCTAACGAGAATAAAATAGCCCTTGAGATTAAAATTCATTTTTCAAGCCTATGTGAACCTTACCATTTGACAGTCGGTCGCCTTCCCCAAGACCGTAGTCAATTCCAAAAAGCCCGAGACGAGTATCCATTCTCAGACCAATTCCGTAGCCCACTTTCCACTTCTGAATCCTGGCCACTGAATTATTTTCAACGGTCTCCCGGAAAAAATAACCCGTATCAATAAAAGCAAAAAATCGTGAGTATCTTCCCAAAAGATAGCGATATTCGAAATTTGCCCAGGCAATACGTGAACCATTAAATTGCTCTTCACGGTAACCGCGCAGAGTCCGGGCGCCGCCCAATCTGTAGTGCTCGGTTATCGGGATGACCGGCTCATCGCTGGTCACTTGTCGTCCGTGAATTGCTAGCGCGAGTACCTGCCACCTAAACAAAGGAAAATAAGTTTCAAAGTCAATCAATAGGCGCTTTTGGTTTGACGAGTTGTCAAGAGTTTCGCTTTCGTTTGAACTTTTTTCCACGGTTTTTCTTCCCCATTCAAAGGCAGATGTGTAGTGCAATCCTCTGCTTGGATTCAGCAAATTATCAAGAGTGTTGTAGGAGAGACCTACTTCTAAATTCAGTGAATTACTTTTTGGAATACCAAACGGAATACTTCCCAACGAATTCGGTGAAATATCCCGTTTTGAAACTTGTGTAAAAAACGATAACTTCTCACTAAATTGAAAGCGGAAATCGAGTCCAAGATTTCTCTGGACGTAGCTGGTATCCTGAATAAGCTGCTCAAAACTAAATCCCGCATTCAGTGGAAGGCCACCGACCCAGGGTTCTAAATACCGAATACGCAGATTCTGAGTCTCTTCTGTCCTGCGCTGCCAATGTACCTCAATTTGCCGTCCGGTTCCGAAAAGATTTCCAAAGGATATATCGATAAGTCCGGTCACGAAACCTTGGCTCGATTGAGTTGCCGGATTGTACCCAATGACACCATCAAATCGGTTGTAGTGACCCTCAGCAAGTTCAATAATCAGTTTGCCAGAATTGTCATTAAGCAATTCAAGCTGCGGCGGATTGATCCATTTAAAATAGCCAAGCCTTTGCAACTTCGATTCGATTCTGTTAATATTTCGCTGGTTGTAAATATCGCCGATTTCCAGAGGTAGCTCTCGAAGAATGACGGATTCTTTGGTTTGCTCGTTGCCGACTATTTCGATCTCCTCGATGGTTAATTCTTGACCCGGATCCACCTTTAATTTTATATTTATTCTTGACTCATTCTTGCTTGAGTTGTCAAGGCTTAGATCTGAGACAGTTACCTTACAATAGGGGTAACCTTTATTTTCATAATAATAGATAATGGATTCAATATCTTCTTGCAGGATCTTTTCGTTGAAATCTCTTCCGGGTTGGGTTCCTAAGTCCCTTACCAATTTCTGAGCCTCGTCAATTCCGCTAATTGAAATTAGATCTACTTTGATCTTCTGTCCCTGATTTATGTAGATAGAAACATTCGCCCGCGTAGAATCCGGGTTGTACTGAAAAACGACAGAATCAAACTTGGCAAAGTAAAAACCATCTTCTACAAATTTTTCTAAAACTCCCTGGCCGCGTTTTTTTATGATTTCTTTAGAAACGGCATCGCCTTTACTAAGTTTAAACCAGTTTTGAATTTTGTCTCGACTGATCATTTTATCGCCGAATATTTTGAGTTGATAGAGTCTTGGATTTGGGGAGTGCTCATTTTCAGATGGTAATAAGGAATTAAAGTTAAACAGAAATGAGCACAGAAAAAAAGCGTAGATCAAAAATGTTCGCAGGATTTTTTGACAACCAACTCCTATGAGACCCACCCCAAATACGCTCGTTCCAAAGCTGCTACTTTGGAACACATCGCTGGCGCCCCAGATAGGCGAAGCAGAGCTTCGCATCCAATTGCTTGCCCAAACTTGAGTTTGGGTACGAGGGTAATCGGTATTGTGTTTATCCATAAAAAAAACTCCTAAAAAAACGCTCGCATTTCAACCCTCGCGATGTGCTGAGTTTTCGGCCGGTCCGCTTCCTTGCGGCCCAAATAGCTCATCGATGCCTGCACATTAATGGATATGCGGTAATCAAAACTGAAATTCCATCTCAAAGTCGTTCCAGCTCTGCGGCCGTTCGTAAGCTCAAAAGGGATGAGCCGATTGTTTGGTGAAACATCGACTCTGACCCATTCAATTTCACCTCTAAGTCGGCCTTTTTTGCTCAGCGAGTAATTGGACCTTGGTTTCAAGGAAATGAGGTTGGCCCTTGTCTGCGGCTTGAGTACGATATCCCGGTTCCGGCTGACCTGACTGCGCAACCCAAGTTCCAGGCGCCTCTGCGGACGGTAAACGAAATCCAACTCCAATTTATCCGAACGTACTTTTCTATCCTGCCGTGACAAGGATTGAAAAATCCTATCCTCCAAAGCATTAGTGTATTCAACTTGTATGCTTATTTGGTTTGAAAAGCGGTGGAGTACTCTGAATCTTCTTTCAAGCACCTGACGCCGCTGCCCGCCACCGATAAATTGATTGTTTAGTTCCAAGCGATTTCTATAACGATAACGCAATGAAAATTTCCTGCTCTTTTCCCAAAGAAAAACGTCTTGGCGAAATTCCCAACTTCCGAAAAGCGTGCTGTCTTGGCGGAAATGCTCTAATTGCAGCAAATAGATTTTGGTGACATCTTTTTCTTTCGTCCTTTCATCGATTCTCAAAAACGTTGCCGTTGAAACCGGTGAAAAAACCTTTTGAAGAAACCCCTTGTTTTTCAAATTGAAGAATCTCTTTGGGGTAAATCGTAAATCAGCTCTCACCTTTAGGCCGATCACCGGGCTGAAGTTTTTAGTTGTGAAAAGCCGTCTTACAAAATCGCCAAAAGGGTCCGGTTCAAACTCATTCAATTCTTCATTAAATCTGAAATTGCCTTCGCTTTCCTTGACTCTTATAAAAACCTCTTCCTGCAGAGCGACTTGCGTGTTTGAAGCCTGGTAATAAAAATTGCTTCTAATGCCACCATGACGAGGTGAAAAGCTAATTCGAATGTCGGCAAGATCAGTGCGGGTACCTTGAATGCTGTCGTCAGCAAACTCCCGCTCACGATGAGTGTAGGAAGCGGACACATTGAAAG
Organism: Caldithrix sp.; assembly: GCA_004356825.1. Lineage (GTDB taxonomy): Bacteria > Zhuqueibacterota > Zhuqueibacteria > Oceanimicrobiales > Oceanimicrobiaceae > Oceanimicrobium. The sequence goes on along the minus strand of SMXC01000213.1, from coordinate 11,104 downwards.
CACGCCAGTTCCTCAATGAGAGATCATAGCTCTGCGTTTTTGCGATTGACTTCGGTGAAAATGTTTGGTCCAGCCGAGCTTTGTCATCGCGAACGTTATATTTAGCCGAGGTGGTTAAAAATTTGAACGGTGAAAAAACCAGGCCAGCCGTGTAAGAATCAAACCGAAAACCTGAGTCAAGCGAGTCTGTTTGCGAATCTTTTCTGATCTCACCTTCATATTCAAAAATCGGTTTGATCCTTTTCAGATCGTACTCGGCGCCTATCTTCTGTCTAAGCCAGGTGCTTTCTTGTTTGATATTTCGATCATTGCGATCGATAAATTCGATGAAGTAATTTGTTCTCGGTAAATTCTTTTTATGCAAGCTTGTTTGAAATTCCCAACGGTTCGACTTAAACAAAGAAGATTTCGACAACCTTCCGACTCCGCCCCGAAAGGTCAGCCCGCTAAGCGGCACGTAACTGCCGCGAAACTCAGCAATGTTTTCCTGCGCACTTGAAACAGAATTTGAAATATTCCAGCGCCGGTTAAATTCGGCAATGGTGGTTCGGTCAATATCTTGAAAATTCTCAGATTTGTTACGCAGTTTTCCGGAAAAGCTAAGTTTTCCTAAATTTTTACCCCAAAAAACAATGTTCTCCGGTTGAAAATTTAGATTCACAGAGTAGGCTGTTCCCTGATTGTTGGCGTTATCCCTTGTCGAATAAACATTGCCATCAAAGTCACTCATTACCAACTCGCTCTTAATATTAAAGGACGAGCTTGGTGCAAGCTCTAAATTCAGCCCTGCAAGGTCGTGCCTTTGCGCTTTTGGTAAAATAATAAACGGCTTGTAGCTGCCTCTATTCTCCCCTGCAAATTCGAAGCGGCCCAGACCGATATTTCGATAGTCGCCCTGGTTCTCTCCAAAAAATGAAAAAGATACAATGTGGTCGCCTAGTTCAAGTCCGGCATAAACAAAGACTCCGGTCGAGTCCATAATATAAACCCCACTATCTTGCCCGACAAAAGTCCAACCGGGCACAACCGCTAAACTGTCGCCGGCCGCTTCGAGTATGGCTAATCTTCGATCGTCTAATTCAAGATTCAGTGGACTGTCCTTATGATCGCTTTCCCGAATAAATGTTGTGCCTAATTTTACTTTATTACCAAAAAAAATGGATTGGCCGCGGGCTGCAAAGAAATCTCGTAGAAAACTCTCGTCCGAAAACTGAAAATCGACGGTAATGCGAGAGTCAGAGGTAATCAAGTGATGCCGGGTAAACCTGATCTGGCCGTTCCCATAATCGATGACATAATCATGGTTTTCACCTCGAGCCACCTGTTCTCCGTCCACCCAGACCCTTTCCGTGCCGGCAAGTATAATTATATTTATTTGGCCATTCGCCCCCTGCAACTGATACGGCCCCTGGTTGCCCTCCTGCCCCAGGAATTCGTTGGTGGTAAATTGTCCCCTGGAAACCGCACCCGAGAGAATTACTGAATAGTTCCGGAAATCGACCCGGCCCATAATACCCTCCAGTTTTCGGCTGTATCTGGTAAATTCGCCGCCCTGAAGATCTAAATTATAATCGCCGAGAGTCGCCTGCAAGTTGGGCCCTTTTATTTTTACAAAAACTTTATCGATCTCCTGAAGCGTCTGAGTATTCCCTTCCGGTTGAATCGGTGTATTTTGATCGGTCAGCGAAGCGACAACCTCTACATTATCTGCCAACTGTCCCGAAATCTGTATTCGCAATCCCGAGTCAACCTGTAAATTTTGATTGGACCCAACGGAAATTCCACGGATGATGCTGCCGCTTTTTCTTAACTGCGATCCTAAAATGTCGCGCGAAACTTTCTTCTGTTGCGGTCGACTATTTTCTGCCGAATTTGAGAAATCTTTGGACCCTTCATTTTGCTTCTTCACTCGAACGATTTCGCGGTTGAAGTATTCAGTTTTGAGAGAGAAAGGGAATATTTTATATTGAATCCTAATCTGGCGTTTGCCCGAAGGTGCTTTTTTGAAATTTAAAATCCCGGCAAGGTAATCGAAAGAGTAGTCGTGTTCATTCTTAAGCAAAACCGAATCAGCCCAAACTTTTTCGGAATCAGGAATAAGAAGGCTATCGTTGAGCTGGTAGGAAAGAGATGAGCTATCGGCAATTAAAAACACTTCCTTCTCAAATAGAGAAAAACCCTTGCGGAGATCATGATTCGATTGGGGGAACAGGAAAACCGGATACAAAACGAAGCATATTGCAGATAAATACTTTGCTTTAAAAAATGTCGCAGAATAAGATCGCCCAGTCACAATTAAAACTTACAAGTTTATAATAATTTTCTTCGATCTTTCGTCCTATTCAGTTAGCTACAAAAAAGCTCTCCTTTCGATCCCGTCACTTCGGAAGAGGAGCTTGATACCAAGAGCCCATAACTAACAAGATTTCTCGACAAAGTCTGCCCTGAGACGTCGAAGAACTCGCCATTGACTTCTGTCTTGCTTGCCAGTTTAACTGGATAGCCGTTTAGATCTTTTCCATTAATATTAAATTGTAACTAAAAGACTGAGCAACCTCCATATTTATTTGACTTCAATGAGCTCAAAAACCTGAACACGATTATTGTCCGAATCAAGGACATAAATCAGTTCACCGAATCCTGCAACATCGACCGGATTCTTAAAAGCGCCAATATTTGAACCTTCATCGCCCCAGGAATAAATGAGTTGGTGATTTTTATCAAACACCGCCATACGGTCATTCCCTGAATCCGCAACGAAAAGCTTATTACGAGACCAGGTCATGCCTTTCGGTTTGTTTAACAAATTTTTTCCAAACCTTGTAACATAATTCCCAAAGTAATCAAACACGACAACCTGATTCGCACTCTGATCAGAGACATAAATTAAGTTATCTGGGCTGATTTCAACTTTGGCGGGATGTTCAAGCTGCCCGTCCCCCCAATTAAAATCTCCAAAACTGACAATCGGCTGGCCAAACGTGTTGAGTTTTAATATTCTATTATTCTCGTTATCACAAATAAAGAGTTCTCCCTGAGCAGACACATCAACCCCACTGGGAAACCCAAATCCCAAATCAGTTGAAAAGGTTTCTTCCGAGTAAAAAGATGAAATATAGTTGAGTTTTTTATCATAGCGTTCAATTCTTTCATTGTTGAAATCGGCCACAAAAACCTCCAAACCGGTTTTTACTGTAATATCCAACGGGCGATCAAATTCTTCTGTTTCCCAGCCGAAGCCACCCAGCGCGAATACATAATCCCCTTTATTATTAAATTTCACGATTCGACTATTTCCGGTGTCGATAATATAAACAAAACCTTCTAGGTCAATAGCAATTGCTTGTGGTTGTGAAAGCGGCAATCCTGAGATGGGCGCTTCAGGAAAAGTAAATAGATACTTTACGCCATATTCGGCTTCGTTCGCAAAGGGGACGCTAAAGAATAGGACAAAATAAATAAAAAGAGTAAGCATAGATATTTAACCAACTCTGCTTCTTTGACTTGGTTCAATTTATGGCGCAAAAACGTTTTCCTGAGAAATAAAAAAGCCGTTTCCCAAACTCCTGCTTGAAACGGCGAATTAAAATCACAACGACTTTCTCTGAAAGTAGACTATACTTCCATGACTTCTTTTTCCTTTCTGGCTAAAATTTCGTCCACTTCCTTAATATATTTGTCCGTAAATTTTTGAATCTCATCTATTGCGGTGTGGTATTGATCTTCGGAGATTTCATGTTCCCTTTCTGCGGATTTCAACTTATCATTAGTATCCCTGCGCACGTTTCTTATTGCGATTCTCCCTTCTTCAACCAGTTTGTGGCAAAGCCGAACTAAATCCTTGCGCCTCTCTTCAGTGAGCTGAGGAATTGGAAGCCGAATAATCATACCATCGTTGACAGGGTTTAAACCCAGATCAGCTTTTTGAATAGCCTTCTCTATTTCTCCAATCAGACTTTTCTCCCAGGGTTGAATAGTCAGCAGCCGCGCTTCTGGAGTATTAACGTTTGCAACTTGTTGAAGAGGAACCATTGAGCCGTAATATTCGACCTTGACTGTATCGAGCATCACCGGAGAGGCCTTACCAGTTCTGATTTTTGTGAGTTCGGTACGCGTATTTTCAACGCCCTTTTGCATACGGGTTTCAGCGTCCTTTTGAATGTCTTTAGTATCCATAATTAAGCCCCGACAATTTTGGTTCCTAGTTTCTCACCTTGAATAACTCGTTTTAAGTAACCGTGTTTTGTGATATTAAACACGATAATTGGCACTTTGTTATCCATGCACAAGGTCACTGCAGTCGAGTCCATCACTTGCAAACGACGCTTGACCACTTCCAAATAACTCAACTCGTCGAACATCTTAGCGTCCGAATTCTGCTTTGGATCCGAGTCATAAACGCCGTCAACTTTTGTCCCCTTTAAAATAACATCTGCTTCTATTTCCACTGCTCGAAGTGAGGCTGCAGTATCCGTTGTAAAATAGGGATTTCCGGTTCCGGCTGCAAATATAACAATACGGCCTTTCTCTAAATGGCGGATAGCTCTTCTGCGAATAAATGGTTCTGCTACTTCCTCCATTTTGATTGCAGTAAGTACGCGCGTGAAAACGTCGCAACGCTCCAAAAAATCCTGCAAAGCCATCGCGTTGATCACCGTCGCCAGCATGCCCATATAATCAGCCGAAACTCGGTCCATGCCGCGCTCGCTTGCGGAAAGTCCACGAAAAATATTTCCGCCGCCGATTACAATCCCCATCTCAACACCCATCCTGTTTACTTCTTTTATTTCACCGGCGATGTTTTCAACAATTTTGGGATCAATGCCCAGACCTTGCTCACCCATTAGCGCCTCACCGCTTAATTTGAGCAAAACACGTTTATATGGAGATGATGGCATCTGATTTAAAGAATAGATTAGTCTAAGAGAAACTAAGCTCCTAGTTGATAGCGAATGAATCTTCTGATGATGATATTTTCGCCGGTCTTGGCAATCACTTCAGACAAAAGCCCTTTTATATTTTTATTCGGATCTTTAATGTAACTTTGTTCTATCAAGACGTTTTCCTGGTAAAATTTTTCCAATTTACCCCGAACATAACGCTCGATTATATTCTCAGGTTTGCCTTCATTTTTTGCCTGAGTTTCGTAAATCTCAAGTTCTTTATCAATTTCTTCCTGCAGGAAATCTTCGCGGCTCACAGCCCTGGGACCGGTTGCCGCAATTTGCATTGCAATATCCCGCACAAAACTTTTAAAATCATCGGTCTTTGCTACAAAATCGGTTTCGCAATTTACTTCAAGTAAGACTCCCAATTGACTCCCGGGGTGAATATAAGTTTCAACAAGCCCTTGACTGGTTTCACGTCCAGCCCTTTTATCTGCAGACGCGATCCCCTTTTTTCTTAGTTGTTCAACCGCTTTATCAATATCACCGTTAGTTTCAGTAAGAGCGCTTTTGCAATCCATAATGCCGACACCGGTACGTTCTCTTAATGTCTTTACTTTATCCGCCGAAATTGCCATACGTCTAATTGCCTCCAACTAATCTTATGATGTTTTTTCTTCTGCCTTTTCTTCTTTAGCCTTTTCTTCTTCTGCCGCTGCTTGAACTTCTTTTATTCTTTCAGCAACCACTTCAAGCTCTTCAGCGTCCTTGGTGACAATGACTTCATCGCTTGGTGCTTCAGTGCTTTCGGTAACGACTTCTGCTGCGCCTTCCGCAAACTCTGGTTCAGCTCTCGAGCTCATCCCTTCGAGAACGGCATCCGCTATTGCACGCGTGATGAGATTAACCGATTTAAACGCATCATCATTTGCCGGAATGGGGTAGTCAATGAGCTCAGGATCGCAATTCGTGTCGATGATTGCAATTATAGGAATATTCAATTTGATGGCTTCCGCAACTGCAATGGTTTCCTTCTTAGTATCTACTATAAACATCGCTCCAGGCAATTTATTCATATCCCTGATACCGCCTAAAACCAAATCGAGCTTTTCTCTTTTCCGTTCAATTTTAAGAATTTCCTTCTTCAGGAGTTTGTCGTAAGTGCCATCAGTGGCCATTTTCTCAATATTTTTCATCCGTCTGATGCTTTTCTTGATGGTAGCATAATTGGTAAGTGTGCCACCAAACCACCTTTCATTGATAAAATAGGAACTCGATCTTTCAGCTTCGTTCTTAATTATATCCTTTGCCTGCTTTTTTGTGCCGACAAAGAGAATTCTCTGGCCTGATTTGGTAATGTCAATGACGGCCTGACAGGCTGTCTTCAGACAATCTAATGTTTTTTTCAGATCGATAACATAAATTCCATTTCGTTCCATAAAAATGAATTTCTTCATCTTTGGATTCCATCTACGGGTGAGATGGCCGAAATGTGAACCTGCGATCAATAAGTCCTGTAAAGAAACATTCATGCTTAACTCCTTCTTGGGTTTGTCCTCCACCAGCCGATTGTTAACCCATTGCGGGCACCCAATAATTTAAGCCGGTGTGCGTTATTATGCTTCTATCGTTTAGAAAATTGAAATCTTTTACGTGCGCCGGGCTGACCGTATTTCTTTCGCTCCTTCATTCTGGGGTCACGGGTCAAGAATCCTGCCTGCTTTAATTTAGGCCGATACTCCTCGTCTATCTTGAGCAGCGCTCTGGCAATACCCAATCTCACGGCGCCAGCCTGACCACTCAAACCACCGCCGTTTACATTGGCAGATATATCATATTTACCTAAAGTTTCGGTTAGTTCAAGCGGTTGTTCAATAGTCATTTTTAAGGTTTCGCGTTTGAAAAAGTCCAGTAACGGCACTTTGTTAACCGTCACCTTGCCTTCGCCAGGTACAAGACGGACGCGTGCAACGGCTTCTTTTCGTCTCCCAATCGCATCGAAAAATACTGTCTTCATTCAGTCCTCGTTAGTTAGGGTTAACCAATTTCTATTTTTTCAGGTTTTTGAGCCTCATGGGGATGCTCATTTCCCGCGTAAATTTTTAATTTCTTATAGATTTTCTTACCTAATTTATTATGCGGCAGCATTCCCCAAATAGCCTTCTCTAATATTCTTGCAGGATTGCTTTTAATTAAGTCTGAGTAATTATCCGAGCGCAGGCCCCCGGGGTAGCCGGTATGGCGGTAGTATTTCTTCGTCTTGGCTTTCTTGCCCGTCACGCGAATTTTCCCGGCGTTGATGATAATAACGTAATCCCCTACATCCATGTGCGGCGTAAAAATAGGCTTGTTTTTACCTCTCAGAATCGAAGCCACTTCACTCGCTAACCTGCCAAGGATCTGTCCATCCGCATCGACAACAAGCCATTTCTGATTAATTTCATTAAGTTTAGGAATGTATGTTTCCAAAATTATTTCTCCCGATTTAAATTTACACAAAAGTCGATAAAAGTAACAATTTCACCCTTAATAGTCAAGACTTTTTTTCTTGATTTTTTGAACTTTTCGTCAGAAAAGATTACAGAAGAACTAAAAAAGCAGCCCGGCTCTTAGGATTGCCACCACCTGCCCTTGTTGTAAAGGCCAAAGACTTTACCTTTTAACTTCCAACCGTCAAATGGCATATTTTGAGATTTTGATTTGAATTGCTTCCTATCAACAGTCCACTCATGTTCAGGGTTAAAGATAGTCAGTGAGGCCGGCGCGCCGACTTTTAGCTTCCCTCGCTCAAGGTTGAGAATCCCGGCGGGCTTTTTTGTCATTTTGCAAATAGCCTGCGGCAGGGTCAGCAGACCGGGTCCCACCAAACTTGTTAAAACCAATCCCAAAGCCGTTTCCAAACCGATAATTCCCATGGGCGCTTTCACAAATTCAACTTCTTTCTCTTTTGGGGAATGCGGCGCGTGGTCGGTCGCGATCACATCGATAGTGTCGTCCTGCAACCCTGCCAGCATCGCGTCAACATCTTGTTGAGTTCGCAATGGCGGGCTCATTTTCGTGTTTGTGTCCTGTTTCATCACAGTTTCTTCAGTAAGAAGAAAATGGTGCGGCATAACTTCACAGGTCACCCGCACGCCCTGTTTTTTTGCCTGTCTGACCAGATCAACTGCTTTGGCGGTCGAAATATGTGCAATGTGAATTTTTGCGCCGGTAAATTGGGCTACTTGAATATCTCTGGCAACCATAACTTCTTCTGCAATCCCCGGAATCCCCGGTAATCCTAAACGCTTCGACACAACCCCCTCGTTCATGGCCCAGTCACCGGACAAACTTTTATCTTCACAATGCTCAATAATCGGCACATCGAGTTTTTTTGCATTTTCCATAGCGCTTCGTAAAATTCCGGCTGCTGACACCGGATCACCGTCATCTGAAAATGCCACAGCGCCGGCCTTTACCAAAGCTTCCATTCCCGTCAGCTCGGCGCCGGCTCTATTTCTTGTTACCGCAGCAATTGGAAACACATCCACCAATAAATCTTGAGATTGTTTTTTTATGAACTCGACGACTTTCGGATTATCAGTGACAGGAGTTGTGTTCGGCATTGGGCAAACACCGGTAAATCCACCGGCCATGGCCGAGTCGCATCCCGTTTCAATCGTTTCCTTATGCTCACCTCCGGGTTCGCGCAAGTGCACGTGCATGTCAATCAGACCCGGACATAGCGCCAATCCATGCAAATTAACCACTTTACCGCTAAAACCCGAGCTTACTATTTTGCCGATTTCTTTAAGTTTACTATCCTCAATCAAAACATCCTGCCTTTGCTCGCTCAACTTTTCAGGATCGACAACGAGGGCATTGGTAAACAATATTTCATCGATGCGTTTTATCGAATCGGTTAGGCCCATATTGGTTATCCGGTATTGTCAGATTCTTCGCGCCACATGCTTAGGTATTCAAGGCGGCATCCGTGACTTCGCGCTCAGAAAGCCGTGGATGAGACTTCAAGCCAAATGCTAAGCGAACATAACTCCTGTAAATTATCATTGCGGGATTTAAAATTAGCGAAGGCAGGCTTTGTTTTAAGCTGACTTTATTTTCAGATCGCATTCTAAAATATGGGCGATCAAAGCAACCCGGGCCCACATGCCATTTTCGACTTGTTCCCAATAACGACTACGGGGGTCGGCGTCAAAACTCACCGGGATTTCTTCCCTTCTTGGTAAAGGATGCATAACGATACAATTTGGTTTTAAGGAAGTGATGACGGCATCAGTTAATTTGTACGCGCTGTAATCGATCTTACCTGCCGAGAATTCTTTGTCATATTCATCCTGAATTCTGGTCATATAAACCGCGTCCGCTTCTTTCGAAAAAGCGAGCATCGAATCGCTTTCCCTAAAATTAATGCCGTGTTTAGTCATATATTTTTTCATATCGCCTTTTAACTTGAGGGAATCCGGAGAGACCAAATCAACTTTAACATCCTGGTATTTACAGAGAAGATAAATCAGTGATCTCGCAGCCCGGCCTCGGGCGAGGTCACCGACGAACATAATGCGCTTTCCATCTAACCCTCCTCTTCTGAGAAACTCACGATGCAGAGTGTAGACATCTAGTAGAGCCTGGGTTGGATGTTGATCCATTCCCGAGCCGCCATTGATGATATGTTTTGAGACGTCGGATTCGAGAAATTGCAGGGCACACTTTTCGGCAAATCCAGGTTCCGGATAGCGAATGATAATCAAATCATGGTACATGGCAAATGTGTGGACGCTGTCAAACGGCGTTTCCCCTTTCAATTCCGAAGAAGTCCGGGTGGAGGTCACTTGCGCGGTTGAAATTCCCAGAATAGATGCCGCCGATTCGAATGAAAGGAAAGTCCGGGTTGAAGGCTGCACAAAATAGAGAAGCGCACGCTTATTCGGCAAACAATGCTTTAGGAAAGATGCCCCTATGCCGCTGGTGTAGAGTTGCCGGGCCTTATCAGCAATTTTAAAAAAAGCGTGGAGTAGCTCGTGGGTGAATTGCTGGGTATCGATAAGGTGCAGCAACCTGCCGTTACTTGTTACGAAGTTTGGTTTATCTTTTTTTGCCATTATTTTCTTTTCCTGAGGATTTTCCGTATACGAGTTAAAGTTTTGCCAAATTTGATTTAAGAAAATTCCATAAAAAAAGCAAATTATTTCTACATGTCACTTGAGGCAATAAAAAACCCCGGACCTAAAGGTTCGGGGTCACAAATTCGTACTAATAATTTTAAAGCCATTATCAATTCAAAATAAAATCCTCAGGATTCTGTGCTCTGCCTTTGTGCCAGACTTCGTAGTGCAAATGCGGCCCGGTAGCCCGGCCTGTATCTCCAGAGAGGCCGATCTCATGCCACCGTTCAATTTGTTGACCTTGTTTGACATATATTTTGGATAGGTGGCCATATAAAGTCTTGTAGCCGGATCCGTGGTTGATAATGACAACCCTGCCGTACCCTTTATTTAAGCGGTAACGTACCCGGGTAAATTCAACCTTACCAGATGCGGCCGCGTAAATTTTTGTGCCGTAGCGTGCGGAAAGGTCGATACCTTGATGATGCTTGACTCGCTCTACAAACGGGTCTCTGCGCCGGCCGAATCTATCCGTGATTCTGCCGCCCTGCACAGGTCGAATCGATGGAATATATTTGATTTCTTTTTGCGTCTGCAAAAACTTATCTTCAATAACATCCTGGATATTTACCGCGCGGCGAATTCTGGCCTCCAGGGCGTCGAGATACTCGGACATTTTCTCAGTATTATATTCATAATCAAGCGGAACGGAGGCCATCATAACATCTTTTTCGCTTAAAAGTGTCTCCATAATTTTATCGCTGTCGGGATCCGATGAAACTAAGCCGGCAATAATCTCCAAATCGTCCGTATCTTTCTCCAAAACGACCAGCTTTTGATTGAGATCCTCAATATCGTTCTGTAAATTTTTGACTTTTTTCTTTAAAAAAGTGTTGGTCTTTGCGAGTGTGGTATTCGACTTATTCTCAAACAGCCGATTACTAATCGAGACTGAGCTAAACAAAATACTACCAATTGCAACGGCGGTAACTAAAAAATAGACACCAGCTCGCCGCGCATTAAACTCAAACTGCCGAAACTCAGATTCACCGTCTGAGAAGAAAATCAGCCGTATTTTTTCCATACCGTATGTCTTCCTTAACTTCATAATCT
>SMXC01000212.1 GCA_004356825.1 Caldithrix sp. | reverse complement strand
TGTCCATCCAGCTCCCAGGCGAGCATCACGGACGGCTGAACGCCGGAAAAGCCGCTCGACTCTCCTCCAAACAGGCCCGAGTCATCGAAAGAAATCGAGAAGTCGAGTTCTTTTACCGTCGCAAACGCGGAGTTCGGGCTCGAGAGTACGGCGTAGCTGACGGAGCTGCTCCAGTTCTCCGCGAAGTCGACGCCGATTCCTGCGTAGGCGTCGAGCTCGTAATGCATGGACATTCCAGCACCGTCCGAGCCGGTCGGCCCGGTGTGCAGACTGTTCCAGGTACCGATATTGAAAGACCACGACGTGTTTTCCCCTTCCCAGAGCGGGAAGACGAAATCGATCGCTGGCTGCACAATCGCTCCCTGGTTCTCCTGTACGATGCCCCGAAAGAAGTACTGGTTAGTCGTTGTGACTCCGATGCTGCTTTCAACCCGCGCCTGTGTTTGCGCAGGCGCTGCTTCAGCATCCTGAGCAGCGGCGGTATCCAACGCAAGTAACGTGGCACCGACCATGAGTATGGTTCGGACGGCGCTTGATTGGGTTTTGCAAATATGTTTTTTCATGAATAGTGTGTTCCAGTTTGTGAGTCCAGTTTATGGAAGTCCCCACCTCGCCTGCGGCGAGCCGTTGCCTGCATCCGATCGATGAAGCACTCTTACTCGGCGTCGAGGTAGGCTGTCTCGCCGTGAAGAGCGTTGTCGAGACCCGCCTGTTCGTCGTCGTGCGACACGCGTACGGGTGTGACCTTGTTGATTGTCCACAGCAGGGCATAGGTGACGATGAAGGCCCAGGCGATACCGACCAGCAAGCCTACCAGCTCCGTCACGAAGAAGGAACTGTTTCCATAGAGCAGGCCATCAGCCCCAGCCGGATTCATGCTCTTGGTAGCCAGAAGGCCCAGAGCAAGGATGCCCACGATGCCACCGATACCGTGCACTCCCCAAACGTCGAGTGCGTCGTCCCAGTTCCTTCTTTGGCGAAATGCGACCGCAGCATAGGGAATACTACCGGCTAGGATCCCGATCAACATCGCTCCCTGGGGTGCCACGAAGCCGGCCGCCGGGGTGACGGTAGCCAGGCCGGCAACCGCACCGACGCAGAACCCGACCAGTGTTGGTTTTTGCTTTAGCTTCCACTCCAGGATCATCCAGGTCACGCCGGCAAACGCACCGCCGATCTGCGTGTTGATGAACGCTAACGTTGTGATCTCGTTCACTGCGAGGGCACTTCCGGCATTAAAGCCGAACCAGCCGAACCATAGCAGGGCCGTGCCGAGCGCAACAAACGGGATGTTGTGGGGTTCAGGCTCGGAGATACGCCTTTCACCGAGAAAGAATACGGTGGCAAGTGCTGCGATGCCGGCAATCGCATGAACCACAATGCCACCAGCAAAGTCCAGCACGCCGTAATCCGCCATCCAGCCACCACCCCACACCATGTGAACGAATGGGTAGTAGACCAGCAATTGCCAGCCCACCAGGAAGGTAAAATAGGCCTTGAACGTCATGCGGTTGGCGAAGGCGCCGGTAATCAAAGCGGGCGTGATGATGGCGAACATCAGCTGATAGGCAGCAAACAAGTAGACTGGAATCCCCAGTCCCTCGTAGATGTCTCCGGCGCCAATGCCGGTCAGCAAGAAGAAATCGGCTGGGTTGCCAATGATGCCGCCGATGTCGCTACCGAAACAAAGCGAGAAGCCGACCGTGACCCAGAGCACGGTTGAAATGCCCAGAGAGACGAAACTCTGCATCATGATAGCCACAACGTTCTTTCGTCCTACCAGGCCGCCATAAAAAAAGGCCAGGCCCGGTGTCATGATCAACACGAGGGCGGTGGCCACGAGCATAAAAGCGGTATCGGGAGCATTAATCTGCATCAGTTACCTCCTTGGGGATGGTGCTGGAGCTGTATAAGCGTATCTGGAGTCAGATGCGCATTGTAGTTGCTCGAGGGTGCGTTGTGACGTTGACTCAATCTACTCTAACGGGCGAAACAGCGCACCGCTTCCTCATGCCGACGTTTTCCACATCCATCCTCGAGAGCCCGCGTGAGCCTGCATAGCGTGTGACGCCGGGAAAATAAAACGAGTGAAACACCGAGATCGTGCCTAACTAATAATTCTATACTTTCCTTATATTACGTTAATATTACAATTTTTTAATTTGAGACACAAGGAAAAAGTAAAGGTTCCAGTCAGTGTAGAATATGTCTGAAAGTTTAATAATAACCCGTTGTGCAGAATTGATTTGTCAAAACAACAATGCGCAATAACACTGATCCCTATATTAAGATTAGGTAAATTATGTATAACAGGATTTTGCGTAAATTCGCCTCTACACAAAAACGAGAAGAGAACTGTCATTCCGGAAATTTTTTAAGCCGGAATCCATTTGCGTTGACGGTGGAAATGGTTGCAATGATGAGTTTTTTCGATGCTTAATATGCACAACGGGTTAATAATAGGAATTCACTATTTTTTTTATAATTTTTTGGAAAACTTATAGGTTGGGGCTGAGAACCATGTGAAAAACTATAGGTTATCTCTTTAGGACGCTACATTTGTTTTTTCCCGATAGAACCCTTTACTCTCCGATGAGTTTTTCTGAAAATAAGCTTTTGTTTCTTGTACAACGATAGGACTCAGCTTCAACAAAACAAATACATTTAAGAGGGCAGGAACAGCATAGGAGATATCAACAAGCCCCCAAATTGCTTTTAATGTAAAAGCAGACCCTAAATAGGATGTTAAGGTTAAAATCATTCGAAAAGGAAGATTTGACTTTGGAGTAAATAAATATTCCACACCTTTTTCACCTACATAAGCATAAAAAAGAATACTTGAGAAACAAAACAGTAAGATACACGATACTAAAATACCAGTGGTAACAGATGTCGTTCATAGTCTAGTATTCCTCTTCGTCGCTAGGTGACTATGTGATTATTTCGTCAGTACCATTCTGTGCGTGACTGTAAATTCTCCTGCTGAAAACCTGTAGAAATAAACACCGCTCGCCACTGGTTCGTTGGCAGTATCCGTACCGTTCCAGACAGCCAAGTAGGTCCCGGTTGTCTTGCGTTCGTTTACGAGAACCCGAACGAGCCCACCGAGCACATCGTAGACAGCCAGGCGCACGGAAAGTGTGCGGGGAATGACATAGCGAAACGATGTTTGCGGATTAAACGGGTTAGGATAGTTCGCATCAAGAGCAAAACCTTGTAGATCAGCTTCAGCCTCCTCAACACTCGTGGTTGATCCGCACGGCACGCCCGCGAGGTGAAAAACGGCGCCGGATAAGTTAACGACCCAAGCCTCTCCCTCTACGCAATCGAGCGCAATCCCAGTAATCAATGAAACCCCGGCCGGAAGGGCATGGGACTGTACCGAGATACCTTCCGCAGTGACTTCCGCTATACTGTCCTCGATACTGCTGACAATAAAGAGATTGCCTGTTGAACCTGCTACGTCGAGGTCACCAAAGTAGATGCTATAGCTACCAGGGGTTCCAAATGTTTGCAGGATCTCTCCTGTCATCGGGTTCACCTCCGCAATCCTGTTCCCGACAGCCGCAACGCTGTCCTGCAGCAGGAAAATCGTGTTACGCATTGGATGGTACGCTCCGCCTACAACATGACTGTTGCCAAAGGAAGTGTTGAGTGTATCGATAACAACGCCTGAATCCTTATCAATCGCATAGACGACGGCAGTACCGCTTTCTCCATTGATGAACAGCAGCGTGCCCTCCGGAACGGACGTATCGCCAAGCATGAGTTGTTCAGGCGCGAACATTATGTCAACATCATTGGCCCTTTCTCCCGGGCGAAGCACGGCAGAGATGAGGTTACCGCTGGTCGAGTAGCTATAGAGGCTGTCTCCAAGACATTCGTAGATCCAAATATTATCTCTTTTCAAGTCAATCCCTATACCGCAGATGCTACTCGTCTCTGGAGGATTGAAAGAATCCAGTACAACGATTTGTGCCCAAGCCTTTTGGTTCCAGCTGATTATAATAGAAAACGTCAACAAATAGAAAAGTATGCGATCCATGCTGAAATGAAGGCTGATTCTTTTGTCTACCGCGCGCCTGCCCATCGAAAACAGGGTCATAAGGTTTTCTCCTGATATTTTATCTTATATTGGGTTCAGTAAGCATTATAAACTGACTGATCTTCCATCCCTGTCATCTGCAACCGGCCAAGAGAAATAGGAATGTTACCAATGACATTAAGTTCATCAAAAATTCTTAAGCTTAAAAGGTCTTTCCTGGTTTTCCTTCTGGCGGTCGTAGGCCGACATTGTGTCTTCCAACAATATTTACCGACAATATGACGATTTCACGGATGCGGGATTATCATGGTACAAATCTTAGCTTGCATAAATCATTTCTTCAACAGCAGTAGCAGTCCCTCATTCCGGCTGTCAAAGATATTGTAGAGCCAAGCATTCCGCCGGAGTGTGCTGGCATGGGGTTTCGTGCTCCATCCATGCCAGTTCAAACCAAGGGGTAAGAATGCGAATAGAGTGGCATGGGATTGATTTGTAACCCACCTGCCGATTCACCAAAGTAATCCCTTGCGGAACGAATTATGGTGTGGATTGCCTCCAGAGTACCTCCAATTCAACCTTTTTTAGAGTTCCGTCAGGGATTATACGAATGCTAGGCAAGGGGGTAAATCCCGGACGAGCAAATGTTAAATTCTAAAAGAGAGGGGACATCAAAAATATCCTCGGCAGGTGAAAATGTCAGATCTTGAGGATTCAAAAATGTTTTGGTTCGTAACCTTTTAGCATCTTTTGAGATGAATATAAACTTGAAGGAATAGCCCTCGCAGGGTGACAAGGTCTTAGCCAAGGCTGATTCAATCTTCTGCTTAGTTGCTGTGGCAGAAACTTTGGACAATAATTCTTTTTGTGGTATCAACTAAATCAGCACGTGCCGCATTTTGACGCACAGCATTAAGGTTTTGAAGCTTCCAACCGAAGAGCACGTTGAAGAAATGCAGATAAAAGTTCTCTGAATGCAGATGCATATCCAGAATATTCAACCCACCTCACATCTCTATGCGAGTAGCAAGCAAGCTGAGTTTTGATTCAATCAAGTTGAAATATTCTGAACGATAATTGCACCCGCTGCAAGCTATTTTAAACGATACTTAATTTAATGCCCAAATTCAGAAAAATCGCTGCCGCTTTCGGCAGATCGAGCTCCATCTAAGACTTCCAAAAACATTTCCGTCCATTTATCTTAAATATCACGCAAAAAGAAATAATTGTCGAACGCTAATTTCATTCCTATAATTATTGCGTTAGGGCTAATAAATCCCACCCGGCGAGCAAGAGTTCAACCATTTTTCGGTTTTGCCCGGGAAGCGGTCATATCCACCTCTCGAAACAGAAACGACAGCAACGCGAAGCGCCGGCCCTTGGTCACCTCGGTCACTTCGTGCAGATGGGAACAGGAAAACACCAGCCCGCAGCCCGTATCCGGGCGGTAGAGGTGGGGCCCGTATTCACGAAATCTCAGATAGCCACCCTCGTAGTCCATGTTGAGATTCAGCGTCAGTGCAAACCGGCGATGAGCCGTGGCCGGACTCAGATTATCGCGGTGCGCATGGAAAAAACCGCCTGCTGCAGCATCGTAGCAAACGATTTTGAACCCTTCAAAGCGAGTGGCCCTGAATGCAAAAGCTTTCTGCACCTCGGGCATGAGCCGGCGTCCGATAGTTGATGTGAGCAGCTTCATGAGTTCCTTATCTTTAACAATGTGGTCGCGCCGTCGTTTGAGCTCCGGGCTGAGTGCCTCCTGGCGGCGGCCTTCGAGCGATTGCTCCACGCCGGTCTCCTCACTGCCTTGATTGTGCCAGACGTCGATCAGGTTCTGGCACATCGCCGCATCGAGTAAGTTCGGGATTAGAAGCACCGGTGCCTGGGTCACAATCTCCAGAGGCTCTTCGGGGGGCAAAGCGGAGTCGAGGAGAGAAATGACTTCCTGCATGGTGGCTTCCGTATCGTCTAGGTAAAGTGACGCCAACACCCGCAGGTTCGCATCGAGCACAAAAATGATCGTCTTTTCCTCTGCATCGAGGCGATAAAGCGTCCGTACTTTTCCTTGAATATCTGAAAAAACCGGAATGGCAAACTTGTCCTCGGGTGCCGTCTGCGAGTCGGCTTCCTGCCCGGTACGCTGCACCGCAAAAATTGGTACATCACCGGAGAGGCCGGCGTGCAAAGCCTCTGCGAAGTGAAGCAGTTTGCCCACCGGTTCAGCGCCGCCGAAGATGAGGAGTGTGGATCTGCCCCCCGCCCTGGCATAAAAGCGTGTCGGCGTGCCGCCCTCAAGCGGCAGAACAAAATCCGCGGCCCGCTCACCGCGGCTGAGCCCTGGCATTTTTCTCCCCATAATTTTTCCGGTCATGGTTATTCGTTGAAGTAACTGATCAGCTGTTGGCAGTTCGCTTTTAGCTGTTGGTCTTGAGCGTGCTGATTAGGCTTTATCATCTTTGGTTCTTTGTTTAACCGATCCCCAAAATTTCTCATTGCGTACAACCAAATTCTGAATATTAGCCAACAGCTAATCGCCAATAGCCGATCTTTATCCCTTGAAAATAACGAATTTGCGCATGCCATAGTTTATAAACAGAGCTGAAACCAGATTGGCCGTGAAAGCATAAGTCGTTTGCATATTGTAATATCTGATTAAGAATCCCATTAGACCTGTACCTATACCCATGCTTACACCGGAGACAAGGTAAAACAAGCCGATTTCAATAATTCTGCTATGCCGTCCGGCTTCGAATACCCAGAATATGTTAAGGAGGTAGGCGACCAGGTTGCTGAAGATCCAGGCGACGCCGTTAGACAACATGGAATTGAGTGAGCGAGTGGTGACATCTACTGCTGCAACAGATAACCCTAATGTTGCCACCGCGTAGTCATTTTCTTGAAGTGCGGGAAACATCTTCCATGCAGCAAGATGAAAAATGGTTATGTGCACGATAGTAGAAACACCACCCGAGAGGCTGTATTTCACAAACTGAACCAGGGGTCCGGATCTTGTTTTTACTCCATCTTCCATTTCGGTAATCTTCACGGTGTGTAGGGCACGCCTGACCTCTTCCAGCTTCCAGACTCTTTAAAAATCAGTTGCAATTAAGGCGCGCAATTTTTTCCAGACAAAAGAATCTTTGCTTTTTTGATGAAAATTTTAGGGATGGTTAAAACTTAAAAGAAAACATGGAAAGAGCAAGGGAAAAGATAGGGTTAATATTTAAAAAAAGCCCAGGCGTGAGAACCCGGGCTTCCGAATTTTGAGAATCGTCATTAAAAGAACTTGAACGATCAATCTAATTTGGATCGACCGAAACTATCATGAAGCAGAACTCGCAGGAGTTCCGGCCCAGCAAATCCGAAGCGTGGGCCCGCCGGTTACCCGGAAAAACGCTGTTCTACTTCATGCTCATTTTCTTTCTTTCCAGCACAATGTCACCCGGCATTTCTTTACCATCTTGCTTGAAAGTCCAGGTGTGGGTAATGTGATCGTCGTCTTTGAATGCGATTGACATTCCGACCATGTGGCCATCCTCCTCTTTGGCAAGATTGGTAATATCTAATAATTCAAATTTAACCATGCCATCATCACTCGAGACCGATTCCATGCGCGGCTGATTATTCACGGCGCAATAATGGGTCATCATGAGCTTGTCGCCATTCAGATGGTACATGGTTACCATGTTCGGTTCGTCGGACGGCATCAGTGTTTCCATAACCGTGGAGCCATTTGATACCAATTCATAAGTGACATTTACTGTTTTATCATCCATCGCTCGTGTGCCCTGCCATTCTCCTGCCAGCGATTTAATTTTCTCAAATTGCTCCGCCGCGCCGTCACCGTGCGCGGCATACATTTGAGATGCAATGAAAGTAAAAACCAGCAAAACCGTTAAAATAGTGATAAAACGTTTCATGGGGTTAACCCTCCTTAATTTGGTTAGAATATTAGTTGATGAAGCAATTGAACAACGTTTATTGTTAAATTTGTTATAAAAGCTTGCTCAGCTGATTGAGGCAGCCAATCCAGCCTTCGTTATGTTTATCTCTCTCTTCAGCATTCGGAAAGCGTTCGTGGGTCAATTCAACTTCCGTCGAATCGCCGACCTCCCGAAATTCAACGGTGACCAATGTATCCATTGGATCCTGACCCTCCCAGCTCCAGGTATAAACCAACTTTTTCGGCGGGTCTACTTCCCGATAAGTGCCATAGGCAACATAGGGTGTATCGCCATCGGGCGGCTGCATTCCTAAACGGTATTTGCCGCCAACCTTAAGGTCAATTTCATGGACCGGTGTGGTCCAGTCATCCATGCCATGAAACCATTCTTTAAGCGCATTCGGGTCTGTCCATGCTTGAAATACTTTTTCGCGCGGTGCATTGAAGGTTCGTTTTAAATTGAGTGTTGTTTCACTGCCATTCGCCATATTTACTCCTCCTTTTTCTTTGTTTTCTCTAAATATTGTTCGAGTGAGTCGAATTGTTTTTCCCAGAATATTCTATACTTTTCAATCCAGGAAGCGGCATCCTTCATGGGTCCTGCATCGAGGTGAAATCTATGAACCCGGCCCTGTTTTTCTCGTAGAATCAGTCCGGCATTTTCAAGAACGCGCAGGTGTTTTGAAACGGCGGGCAGCGAAATATCAAAAGGGTGGGCGAGTTCTGAGACCGTGTGTTCATTGTCAGTAAGCCGCATTAAAATTGCGCGGCGGGTCGGGTCCGCCAGGGCCATGAAAGTCACGTCAAGGGTATCTGTGTAATATTTAACCATACGGTTAAATATAAGGAACGTTTTCACTTTTGTCAATAGAACTTTTTAAAAAAGCGAATTTTTTTTGAGAGAAATGTGCAACTTTCTTGTCTTTGTTGCACTGATATTTGTAATATAATAAACAGATCAGCTCATCAACATGATAGGGGTTTGGGATTGCAAACAACTCCAACCAGAATGGCTCCCAAAAGAAACACACTTGCGATGAGGTATCTGATTAGACGTTTCATTTACCGTAAATTTTTGTGTCAACTTAAGAGTAAATATAAAAAAAATCAACCT
>SMXC01000211.1 GCA_004356825.1 Caldithrix sp. | reverse complement strand
GGCATCTCCCTGACCTTTTTTAGGGTTAAATTTTGTAAATTGGCTATTCGTTATTTCAAAAATACTGGCATAGAATGGCTTTGTTAGGCTGATATTTCTCTGAAATTCATTGGCGCGCTGGCCTTTTTCAGAACGTGGTGCACCCATAGTCAGGTGATTTCGTATCACAAATAACTTTAATTTGATCCCAGCTTGGTTAGTCAATTCGCGAGGTGCTTCCTGCAATCGAGCCTGGTATTCGGTTAGCAATGTGGCTGATATCTTTTGAACAGATTTTCCCGTGGGTTTTACAGTTCTTGACACAGAGCGATACCCCGGTTTTTTGAAGATGATCTGATGAGTCACTGCTGGAAGGCTAACATTGACTGGGCTGATACCGTAGTCTTTATTATTAATCCATATCGATGCAGGTGGCGAAGAAGAAATCTTGACCTGACCGATTTCTGGTTTTAGTTGAAAGGAGATTACTTTTTTTGGATCTGCTGAAAGCTGCACTGATTTGGTTTCTGTGTAATAACCCGCTTTCATATAAGTCAAACGATGTTCTACTATCGTATTGAGGAAAAGTGGTTCCTTTGCCTGAATGCCATTTACAAGAAGTATTCCGCCTTCTGGTATCAGTTTAAGGGCAACCTTTATCTTTTTATACTCAAGCTGATAATTGCGGTTCACTTCCGGTTTAGACCGAGTAATTTCAAACTGCTCAATCGTGTCAGCATAGTTTTCGGCGGTAACACGCAAAGTATATAGACCACCATTTTGGCTATACTTTAAAGGCGTTTTCCCAATCACCTTTTCATTAAGGAAAACTTTAGCGCCATCAGGCTTTGAAGAAATATTCAGCATGCCATCGACAGGTTGCAAATTCACCTGCAACTTTGTCTGCTTGCGCCGTTTAATCTCAACCGTCAACACTTTAAGCTGAAAAAAAGGATTATTAATCGTAACGGTGTAGGATCCAGCTTCTAGTTCGAGATCAAGTTTATCTGAGAGGTCAGTGTCACGACCATTGATTTGCCAGACAGTCTTTGACAGATTTCTTTCATTTCCTGATATTTTGATAACCAGATGTCCTGGTAATTCAAATAATTCAAGTGGAAAAACTTTACCTAGATACACCGAATCAATAGTTTTCGTGGCAACCTTAAAGCCCGGAGCAAATGCGCTAATGACAGGATTTCCAGCAAGCGAGTACACCACATCTCCGACACTGAAGCTAAAGCCCTCTATCACGCTGATCGTTGCCAACTCGTTTGCTTCCACAGGTACGATTTCCACGCGGGTGCCGCGCGAAAAAACAAACAGTACTACCACAAGCAAAAGAATACCCGTCACCGTTAAGCCAGAGAAAAGATATATTCGTTTTTGCTGGTTTTTTGCCTGATCTAATTTTTCATTAAATTGGCTCATCACAAATTATGCGGACACTATAGTTGTTCTGGTCATATGGAATTAGCACCTGCAATAACTTTGACTTAAAACCGTTACGTGTTCCTTCAAAGGTATAGTTGCCTGGTTTTAACTGTATTGTTTTTTGAGAAATGACGCCCACCTTGCCTACACCACGAACGAGCACATAAGTCTTGTTATCAGACATGATCATGACGGGAATCAACCGATTGAACGTTGCAATCAGCTTACGCAATTGTTCCGTTTGTCTTTTTATCCCAAAACTATAGCTTGAAGCATGCTGTGCCTGCGTCAATGTCTTTTTCGCCGCACTCAGAACACCGTTATGCGCGAGACGATAAGGATTTTTAATATATTGGCTAAGACTTGACTGAAGTCCAAGAACCTCATTGGCGCGCTTTAGTCCTTCGATTGCTGTCTCATTTTCTGGTGCGTCTTTTATAACTTTGGCAAAGTTAGCCTTAGCTTGTTGCCAATTATCTTGACGGATTGCTTGCTCGGCTTGCTTGGCAGCTTGCTGAATTCGTAGAGCTTTCTCTTGTGTCAATACTTGGCTTAAAAGCAGCTTAAGTTCTTTACGTTTGGGATCAACCTTCTCTGCTTCCTGATAATGGTGTCTGGCTTTTTGTATTTGTTTGTTTTCTATTTCAGCAAAGCCTGACGAAATATGTGCGTCAAACTTTTTATTTTTGATCAATTGTCCCAACAAATTCAATCGTTCAATTGCTTCTGTACGCTCTGAACTAATCTGCAAAATCTGCTGTATCAAATTATATTCCTTTTGCAGATCATGTTCGGCACGGGCGGCCTTTGCTTCAATTAAAAGTGGGAGGATATGCTGAAGTTTCTCAATATCTTGTTGAAGCGCCAGAGCTTCTAGAGACTGTGAAGCAACTACCAAGGCTTTTTCAACATGTAATTTTGCCTCATCATAGTGATCACCTGCCAAAAAGAAGGTGGCTTTTTCCATGTTTTCTTTAAAAATCTGTTCTGATTTTTCCAGAATCGCTAATGTTTTAGCTTTTAATGACTGAATATTATTCAGTGCATTTGGGTAATCACTGTTGCTAAAATTGAGCATCGCTTTCTTCTCCTGCTCATTGATCTCAAACAAAGCATTTTGATTCCAGCGTTCGATATTAGCTGCTTGAAGACGGGGTTTCAGCTCGTTTTTATATTGTTTAAGTATTTCTTTAAATTCGTCTCGAACTTTTTCTATGTCTGCTTCAGCTAGTTTCTTTTTTTCAGAAACCGTAACAGGCACATCTCTTGGTGAGGAGAAATTAAAAAAGGACAGACTAACCAATATAAGAATACAAACAGCAATGGTGATAAGAAAACCAATTGTTATTTTTTTTCTGAGTTTGGTGCTGCGCAGACGTGCCTCTTCGAGTTTTTTTTCAAGCACGTTATTCTATACAGTTAGATTTGAACATCAGGAGTCTTTTCTACAAAATATATTTTTTGTAAAAAAGTACGCCACTGCATAAATTGCTCCTTGGCATTACCAGTCAATTCAACACTTTCTTTTTCAAAGGCAATGACCCGTGGTGCTAGTTCCAGATCAACAGATTGACCCAATTCATTCAGCGAATCACGATGTACTTTTGCTTCAGCACTAGTACTAAAACTTTGTGAAATTAAGTAGGCACCTCCTATCCCGCCAAGAATTCCCCCCGTAGTACCGGCAGCTTGAACAAAACTTGAGTTGGAACGTCCACCTGCGATTGCTGCGAGGACACCGAGTGCTATAAGTGCTACGCCACCTACCGCTTGGCCAATGGTTTTCCAATCTGCTGCACGTTTCGCCTTAATTTCTAGCAGACTTTGTTTCTGCCACATTAAATAACTGTCATTCATCTTTGTAGAAAAAGCAGCATAGTTTTCTTGCAAACCATCGATAAAAAGCTGGTCTCTTACTCTAATGGCTTTCACACGCTGCAACATTGGATCATCGTCACTGGGCTTACTCACTAAGTTGAATTGATCTCCATCGACTTCGATATATTGCATAAATGTACTCTCTGAGAAATTGGCTCCAAACCGAAGATCTGATAGATAGCGAAGGTCTTCTAGTCTTTTTAGATTTTGATCGTTGAGTACCTCAGCAATTTCTGCTGCTACTTCTTCAAATAATGGATCGTAAGAATCCTTACCTTTATTTCTGATACTTTTGTAGAAAGCATCAGAGACCTCATGCTTAAAAGATTCATCCAACCATTTCCGACCACTGATATCAATGACTTCTACCGTTATTTCAACTTCTTCGCCATTTGATTCTATAATTCGACCAAGGATATACAAATCTCCAGTGGCTGTTTTATCAGGGGTTACCCTGATTGAACCAAATCGCCCCGTTGTTTCTAATTTTTCTTTGAGTTTATAAGCAAAGCGATTGGCTTCCGCCCTACGTAACTCCGGCCAGATGTTTTCATCTTCATAGTCATCTAGATCTTCAGGTAGGCCTGGATCAAAGACGGGAATAATGACATCAAGCTTTGGAAGCGCTTCAACTGAATCGATTTTTTCTGGCTTTGAATAAGAAGATGACAGTACAGGACCAACTACTGTCGACGATCTTCGACTATTATTTGCACACCCAAAAAGTAGAAGTGCATGAAGAATACAGATAGTCGCAATAAAGCTGATGGCAATATTCTTGGGATAAATGACCTCTCTCATATTATTTTTGGGGCAATCCCTTGTATTTTCTATACTCATTCCATAACTGCGCTTTTTTAGCGGGATCAGTCTCGTTTTCAGCAGCGTGTCGTATTTGTGCCGCAAGCGCACTGTCATTATCAGCTAACGGAATATCATCAGGAAGCTTACCATTTGCAACCGAAATGTTGCCCTTGTTCATACTATTTTCATTATTCGTACTTTGCGACTCCGAGCTAACATCAGATTTTTCAACCTTAATATTATCCTCAGTGGCAGAACCCACTTTGGGTAACTCGGTTCCAGACATCGTTGAACTGGCAACAGACTCGCCTGCAGATGCACCTTCTATTTCGCTAGATGAGCCACCAGAATCACCGAAGCTGCCGTTAGCACCATTAGTACACGCAGCCGTTGCGCCGCCAACACAAGTTTCCGCCATTTTCTTAGCCGATTGACACAGTTTAATTTTGTTCAGAGACTTGTAAAGAGCCTGATCCATAAGGTGAATACGTTCTTCCCGAATCAGAGTTGGATCGTCTGCATAATCTATCCGTACATCCGTACAATCAATGGACGCTTCAAGATTTTCCTGAGCATAAACTGCCGACTGAAAGATAAAGTAATGGCATACAAAACCGTACATTACGGTAAAAAGAATAATTCTCAATCTTTTAAACAAGAAGCCTCCATTTTTATCAAAAATGGAACTTAAAAATAATCTGCGGAAATTTTAACAAACTACTGCTTCGAATACCGATAGTTAACTGTATCTGGGCGACAATAGCGAAATGAATAGTTGAGCGACCCTATACAAACGCCATCAATTTCCACCTGAAATTATATAGTATACAATGTTGTTCTATCATCTATTTAACTTAAGTCATCGTGATATCAAAGACTGATTGGCTGAAAAGGGGTCAATATAACTCCTGAATCGATTCGTCTGTGGCGCATCAAGTTTGGCCCAAGATATACCAAGATGAGGCGAGGAAAATTGTCACTGATAAGTTGAAAAGTTACCAGTGCCACAAGAAGGCGGGGCTGCAAAATTACGTGAAGATGATTTTGAAGTAAAAGGTTAATTAGTTCAAAACAAGTATTATATTTTTGGGCGGAGGGAATCGAACGATGCCTGTTAATGCCTTACCAATCAATATATTACCCAAGAAGTGACCGACTTAATTTCTTAGAAATGCCCCCAAATATACACCCTGAATGATTGGCTGTTATAGGATTGCATTGGAAGCTAAATGTGATGGTTTGTTTTAGGAAAACAGCTTGTCACTAATGGCCTCTTTTAGAACGCAGACCAGTCGCTAATGACCGTTTTTTGGTACAAAGCAGACATTCAATACTAAAATTACTAGTAAATTTAACTAACTTTTGCCAATTGTTCTATATTTTTATTTTTCTAAGTACAATTTATGTCATGTCTCTGATATGTGGATCCCGTATATGTGACGTATCAGAGCCAGCGAAGTGAACTGCACACGGTTTTCGAAAGCCTTCTTCTATGACGGACTATTTTATGAATAGAATGCCACATCATTTTTGCCACAAGCCGGGAAACGCGAGGAAGGGAATGGTGGGTCCATGCGGGTTACAAAAGACTCATAATTTATGGCAATAAGAGTCCGCAAGAGCCATTTATTTCCATATTATTTGCTAAGTAATTGAAACATAAAGGCACGCTAGACTGAACTTGAACCCGCGACCTCCGGCGTGACAGGCCGGAAGTCTAACTAACTGAACTACTCCCGCATATTGGGTAGTCAACAG
>SMXC01000210.1 GCA_004356825.1 Caldithrix sp. | reverse complement strand
TTTGACAACGATTGCCGCGAGGGCATTTGCGGCATGTGCAGTCTGGTGATTAACGGTGTGGCCCACGGACCGCAGCGGGCAACCGCCGTTTGCCAGCTCCACATGCGTCACTTTAAGGACGGTCAAACCGTTACCATCGAACCCTGGCGTGCCAAAGCCTTCCCTGTCCTCAAAGACCTGGTCGTCGACCGCAGCTCTTTCGATCGCATCATTGCCGCCGGAGGTTATGTTTCCATGAATGCCGGCGGCGCACCCGACGGCAACGCCATTCCTATCTCCAAAGAAATTGCAGATGAATCCATGGATGCCGCATCTTGTATCGGCTGCGGCGCCTGTGTGGCGGCCTGTCCGAATGCGTCCGCATCTCTCTTTACTGCAGCAAAAATTTCTCAGCTCTCTCTCCTTCCCCAAGGCCAGCCCGAACAGAAGAGACGTGTCATTCGTATGGTCGAGCAAATGGACCAGGAGGGGTTTGGCGACTGCTCCAATCACGCCGAGTGTGAAGCGGTCTGTCCAAAAGAAATTTCTATCTCCCATATCGCGCGTATGAAGCGAGAGTATTTAAAAGCGATGTTTGTGAAATAACAAAATAATGTCATTTCGAACCAATGTGAGAAATCTGTAGAATAGACCTATAAGCAGTTATCTACTCTTAGAGCAAGAGTTTGTGTCCTGCTACTTTCAGATTTCTCCCTGCCCCCGGAATGACACTCACTACGAAAAATTAGGACCCTGCTCCTCTCATTAATCCTGCAACCAAATCTTTCTGCTAAACGTACCTGATTTTAACCTGCATTTTTTCAAACA
Source organism: Caldithrix sp. (assembly GCA_004356825.1). GTDB lineage: Bacteria > Zhuqueibacterota > Zhuqueibacteria > Oceanimicrobiales > Oceanimicrobiaceae > Oceanimicrobium. Next base: position 6,591 of record SMXC01000210.1, on the reverse strand, counting down.
TTTCTTAAAGGAACTTTTCATTTCGTTTAATAAAAGATTGAGAAAAATACTCGTTGCTTAAATCTAATTTATGATTAACTAACATTTCTCACTGGGGAATATCTACATAAGCAGCATTAAAAAACAATAACAAAGAACTATGTCATTTCGAGCCCTTCGACTGGGCTCAGGGCAGGCTCCGCGAGCAATCTGATGAACTCGGATTGTCTTGAAGAATTGACTTTAGCCTTCAAATCTTAGCATGCCAAGACTCAGATTCCTCCCGTTGGTCGGAATGACACCTGAAAGCAAGTGAGAAATGTTACTGATTAACTTTTTTAAAAAAATCGGAATGCGATACTTTGCTCAGGAGGAAAATTTATGCCGGCAGAAAAAGTTCACCTTTTAGTAGGAACGCACAAAGGCGGTTTTCTTTTCACCAGCGATTTAGATCGCAAAAACTGGGAGATAAAAGGGCCATTTTTTAAAGGCGGCGACGTTCATCACCTGGTTTTTGATACCCGCAACGAACCAACGATTTTTGCCAGCACCAACAGCACGTGGTGGGGACCCAGCGTTCGTTTCAGCAAGGATTTAGGCGAGACCTGGCAGGAACCGAAATCCGATGTGCGTTTCGAAGAAGACTCGGATAAAAAAGTGAAGCGAGTCTGGTGCGTCGAACCCGGTCGCGCCAATGAACCGAATGTCCTTTACGCCGGCGCCGACCCGGGGGTGCTGTTTAAATCAGAGGACGGTGGCGAAACCTGGGCGGAAGTGAAAGCCTTGACTAATCATTCGACTCGTGAAAAATGGACGCCGGGAATGGGCGGCATGATGGTTCACAGTATTTGTTTGCATCCGGAAGACAAAAACAAAATGCACGTCGGTGTTTCGGCCGCTGGTACATTTTCAACGGAGGATGGTGAAAAATCCTGGCAGGCGCGCAACAAAGGCGTAACTGCTGATTTCCTGGCCGACAAATTTCCTGAAGTGGGACAGTGCGTTCACCACATGCAGCTGCATCCGGCCAAACCCGATGTTTTGTACCAGCAAAATCACTGCGGCGTTTATCGCAGCGACAACGCCGGCAAAGAGTGGATAGACCTCTGTGCGGGGCTACCCTCGCGTTTTGGTTTTCCCCTGCAAATCCATCCGCACGAGCCGGATACCATTTATGTCATCCCTGAAGAGGGGCCAGAATTCCGTTGCCCGGTGGATGGCGAGTTTGCCGTCTTCAGAAGCCGCAACCGCGGTGAAAACTGGGAGAGACTCGATAACGGCCTGCCAAACAAACGCGCTTATCTCAGCATCCTGCGGCACGCGATGGCGGCAGACAGTTGTGATTCAGCAGGCATTTACGTCGGTACACGAAACGGCCAGATTTTTTACAGCAAGGACGAGGGAGATTCCTGGGAAATTTTAGTCAATTGGTTTCCGCCGATTTATTCGGTTGTGTGTGCGGTTTTTTAAAACAACTTTAACCGCTGAGATCGCTAACAACGCAGAGGTCTAATAAACATTCTTAAAAGATCTTAGCGATTAAAAGAAAGGAGATTTTATGAAAAATCTTGCCGTTCTTGGTGCCGGGAACATCGGCATTGCCATTGCCAAAGGGTTGATCCAATCAGGCGCTTTTGAAGCCAGGAAAATGACACTGACACGAAGAAAAATTCACCTGCTTGATTCTTTTAAACAGCAGGGATTTCAAATTCAAAAAAGCAATATCGGAGCGGTGGAAAATTCAGAAACCATTCTCATCGCTGTGGAACCAAAGCAGCTCGACTCGTTATTGAAGGAAATAAGTCAAGCGCTGATTCCTGGTAAACATACACTCATTTCGGTGGTTTCCGGGGTTAGTATCGGACAAATTAAAAAGCAACTCAGGAAAAACATCGCGGTGGTTCGCGCCATGCCGAACACCGCTATCGCTATCCAGGAGTCCATGACATGCCTCGCAACAGACAGTTCAGATATGGCAGCCATCGAAATTGCCAGATCGATCTTTGATACAGTGGGCAAGACCATCGTCATCGATGAAGAGCAAATGATCGCAGCGACGGCGTTAGGGGCCTGCGGCATTGCATTTTTCCTGCGTGCCATTCGTGCGGCCTCTCAGGGAGGCATCGAAATCGGCTTTCACTCTGACGAGGCCCTGAATATCGCTGCACAGACTGCCAAAGGTGCGGCAGCCTTGTTGCTTAATATGGAAAATCATCCGGAATATGAAATCGATAAAGTGACGACGCCAAGAGGGTGTACCATTTCAGGATTGAACCAGATGGAGCATGCGGGGTTCAGCTCGGCGATGATAAAGGGGATTGTGACTTCAGCGGAGAAAGCCTCGGGGCTTTATGCCGGTGAGAAATAAAAACCGATGCCATCTTATTGAGCGACGGCACCGGTAAAACTATTTGGCCAAATTAATTTTATGTACCGCTGACCAGTTTCGTGTCCTCAGCCTAATGATATAGATACCGGACGCGACTCTTCTACCCAAAGCGTTTCTACCATCCCATTCCACAGTTGTGATTCCACGAACCTTCCAGTCATCAAGCAAAGTCGCGACCTCCTGACCAATAATGTTGTAGACTTTAATCTGAACTTCAGCGTCTTCGGCAATCGAAAACATGAATTTCGTACTCGGATTAAATGGGTTGGGATAGTTTCCTAAAATTTCATTATGCAGCGGAATTAGGGTATCAAATTCATCGGCGATCGTTTTGAGAAATGCCGTCGTTTGCCCTGATATGGTTAGATAAATATTATCAAAATTTACCTGCACAATTTCATTTGCGCGGGTCTTTTTATTATTATAACCGGCCAATTTTAGCTCATGGGTTCCATAGGGCAAATTGAAAATAGTAATGCTAAAAGGCGTCCAACCTGTGGTGTGATTGCTGCTCTGGTTATTACTATCCCCATCCAAATGGGCCAGATAATTCTGACCGTTCATGCCATAGAGCTGGCCGTTTACCCGCAGACGGGCCTCGCCGTGCTCATCCGATTCGAAGTGTTTTGCAACAAACAAATTAAAATCACCGCTCACGGTGACATCTCCACCGCCGGTAAAAGATATTTTCCAGACATTTTCATTGCCGTTTGAGTAACTGTTATTATCCACTCCTCCCAGAACCAGCTCGAGGTTTCCACCCGGGTTGCCGCCGCCGCTTAACCAGTATCCATCTGCATATTGCGCATGGTTTTGACTATCCTCATACGTAAACCCGTTTGAACCGCTGGCAAAGTCTGCACTGATGCTGCCATCCGGCGCTGTCAAGAAAGCAAAATCCGGCGAAGTCGCGGTGTTGCCGAAGGCGTCCGCGGATATCACCCGATAGGTATATGAAGTATTTGCACGGAGGCTGTTGAAGGTCACGCTGTGCGCTGTGACCAAAGTTGGATCAAGCGGAGTTTTAGAAAAAGTCTGCGAGCCGTTGCCAAGGACATTCTGCAGGCCTTGAAAATATATATTGGCCATGAGGTCATAACCGGCGCTATTGGGGTGTTTGCCGTCATTCATATAGTCATTGGCCCAATTGGGATTCGCTTTAAAGGCCGAGTTATGATCGACGATGCTTATCGGGCTGCCCCCGCTTTGCAACGACTGTACGAGGTCATCTATCATTCCATTCAAGATAGTCGTATTGGTATCAAAAAGAGTTAAATCGCTGCGGGGTGTTATTTGCGACTGGATAACCCAGATATTGGGATTAACTGCCCAGATTTTGTTTAAAGTGGAGGTAATGTCATTGATAATCTTGCTGAATGAAAAGACCGCGGTAATATCATTCGTGCCAATGTGATAAATTACCACATCCGGATTAGTGTCCTGCACCCAGGTGGTTATCGACGAATTTATGGTTTGGGTATAGAATCCACTGTGGCCTTCATGATCCGTGTCAAAGCCACTGCCGCCGGTCAAACTGCCGACAAAATCAAAATCATAGCCGGCATTGGTTAGTAAGTCATATAGATCTTCCCGAAATCCATGTCTCGGATTGGAGCCTTTGCCGTCGGTAATTGAATCCCCAAGCGGCATAATTTTAACCATGCCTTGATTGACAATAGTAAGACCGTATTCGACTTGTGAATCCGAGGGTTCATCCGTATTCCAGGTGATCGTGACGATGCTTGAAGTCACAGAATCCACCGTTACATTACTTATAACAGGAGGATCCGTATCGAGGTTCGGGTCATAAGTTATAGCCAGAGTGTCCGTTCCGACATTTCCTGCTGCATCGTAGGCAGAGACGATAAGCTCATTTAACCCGGAAACCAAACTTACTCCGTTTACACTCCAGTTGGTCGTTCCAAGTGCTGACCCGGTTGCAGAGGTTGCTAAATTTTGCCAGGTCACAGCAACCACTCCCCTATCGTCACTTGCAGTTCCACCCAGGGATTCAGTTGAACTTCCGGTCAAATAAGACGAGCCGCTGGTTGGACTTTCGATACTCACTGCCGGCGGCGATAAATCCGGACCGGCCGGCGTTAAACACACTTTGATATTGTCAAAAAAGGTTTGTACAACCTCACTCGAACTGGTCTTTTTATTGTTGTATCCCGTTAACTGTAAGGAATGTATTACATCCGGCTGATTCAAAACAGATATACTAAACGGCGTCCAACCCGTTGTGTGATGGCTGCTCTGGTTATTACTATCCCCATCCAAATGCGCTAAATAATTTTGACCATTCAAGCCATAAAGCTGACCATCCAAACGCAGGCGCGCCTCGCCGTATTCGTCGCTTTCAAAACTCTTGTCCACGATTAAATTGAAATCACCGCTGATGGTAACCGTACCGCCGCCGCTAAAACTGATGTCCCAACTATTCTCATTGCCATCAAAATAATCGCCGCTGTTCACATTACCCAGCGCCAATTCCAACCCTTGACCCGGATTTCCCGAACCCACACTGCCGCTCGCATAATCGGGATGATTTGGACTGTCGCTATAAGAAAACCCTTCCGAACCGCTCTCAAAATCAGCATCAACAACACAAGCAGGAGTTAAATTATTCACCATCACGTCACACGAATCATCTGCCTGGTTGCCCGCTGCATCATAGGCCACGGCGAGTACTGTGTGAGTACTGTCAGAATACTGCGTTGTATTCCACGACACATTGTAAGGAGCAGAGGTGACTGAACCTAACAAAGTTCCGTCAATATAAAACTCAACATTTGTCACGCTATCGTTGTCTGTCGCCGTCGCGCTTACTGTCACGATTCCCGCAATAGAGGAATTGCACGCCGGAGAAGTTAAATTAACCACCGGCGGTTCTGTATCAGGTGGCACTGGTAACGTCTGAAAAGTAAAATCACTGCTCGTCGCCAAATTCCCCTTTGCATCCCGTGACAACACTTGAAAATGATATGTTGTATCCGCTGCCAGACCGTTCAATTGCACAACATGAGAAGTTATTAAGGCCGTATCCGGCGGCGTCACACTACCATAACTTGTGTCAAAACCATAAACCACTTGGGAATCGCCGGGCTCATCCGTATCCCAGCTTACGCTCGCGCTGTTGGAAGTAATCCCGCTGCTTTGTACATTGGAAATAACAGGGGGCGTTGTGTCCGGAGTATAAGTCACAAAGAGTGTATCTGCACCGATATTGCCGGCGGCATCGCTTGCGGAAACGATCAAAGAGTTGGCACCCACCGCTAGACTTATCCCATTCGCAGTCCAATTCGTCGTACCTATTGCCGTGCCGGTCGCTGCTGTGGTCTCATTTGACCAATTAACTCCGACGACACCTTTATCATCACTGGCAGTTCCAGCAAGATTTACAAAATTATTTTCAGTGGAATAGGACATGCCCGCTGTTGGGTTCGTGATGCTTAACACAGGCAGCGTTGTATCTGGAAAATCCGGGCTCATACACACTTTGATATTATCAAAAAAGACTTGCACATCTTCACTCGAACTGGTCTTTTTGTTGTTGTAAGCCGCCAACTGCAGCGAATGTACAACATCCGGCTGATTCAAAACAGATATACTAAACGGCGTCCAACCCGTTGTGTGATGGCTGCTCTGGTTATTGCTGTCCCCATCCAAATGCGCTAAATAATTTTGACCATTCAAGCCATAAAGCTGACCATCCAAACGCAAGCGCGCCTCGCCGTATTCATCACTTTCGAAACTCTTGTCCACCACTAAATTGAAATCGCCGCTGATGGTAACCGTACCGCCGCCGCTGAAACTGATGTCCCAACTATTCTCATTGCCATCAAAATAATCGCCGCTGTTCACATTGCCCAGCACCAATGCCAACCCTTGACCCGGATTCCCCGACCCCACGCTGCCGCTCGCATAATCGGGATGATTCGGACTGTCGCTATAAGAAAACCCTTCCGAACCGCTCTCAAAATCAGCATCTAATACGCAGACCGAAGTCGTGTCTGGAGTGTATGTTACCAAAAGCGTGTCCGTACCGACGTTCCCGGCGGCATCACTTGCGGAAACCACCAGCTCGTTGGAACCCACCGCCAGGCTTATCCCGTTTGCAGTCCAATTCGTCGTGCCAACGGCTGCTCCCGTCGCCAATGTTGTCTCATTCGACCACGTGACCGCAACAACTCCCTGATCATCACTTGAGGTTCCGCCCAGGG
>SMXC01000209.1 GCA_004356825.1 Caldithrix sp. | reverse complement strand
TCGAATTCGGCAACGGCATCACCGCGAACGAATTGCGTCTTTTCGATGACTCCGGCAATTGCCCGATCGATTTCCGATTTAATGGCTTGATATTGTGCTTTCAGATCAACTTGTGGAATTTGCATATAGTTCCTTAAGAGTGAATTTCTTGCCCAAATGGGCAAAAATTAGAAGTAAAGACGCTTTGCGATGGTTCTTTTATGATGCTGGATACTTGATGCCTGGATACTTGATGCTGGATACTTGATGCTGGATAGCGTTAGTCCGAGCATCCAGCATCCAGCATCCAGTTTACCTATTTAAGCTCAAATTAAAAAAAAATTCGTTTCTTTCAACCGGACCGCGAACACCGTTTGGCAAAAAAACATTTCGTGCTGAAGCGGTACTGTAGTTCAGCTCAAGATAGAGGTTTCGAAAAACCTCGTAGCTGATTTCAAAACCAAGACGGTTGCTTCTTTCACGTTCGCCATCCAAAAAATCTATGAATTGCGGCGTCGTCAGATCCGCGTTTCTATTTATATTGCCACCGATATTTTTATCCGGCTGGTTTGCACCGTGCCGAAACGACTCGAAGGTTGCGGCCATAAACAGGCTTTTTGAAAACCGGTATTGAGCGCGCAGAAGAAGAAGATCCGAATTGGGCCCAATCCAGTGACCGAGACCGGTATTAAAATTTGAATGAGTGTTGATCGGGTTTCTGTGGGTGTAAACAAAAGGCCGGGTACGGGCATACTCAATTCGCGCATCCAGATTTTTTATTTTGAGTGCATCGACCCAATAGCCGCCGGCCAAGTAAGCCACTTTGTTTCCATAGAACCGACTCCCTTTCGATGTTGACAAATCATCAATGAAAAGTTCACCGTACAGTTTTACATTCGGAATCAGCAGGAATTCGAAATCCGCTCCAATCGCTGCATTGTCATCGTCGCCGAGAAAATGCTCAGCTGAACGATAAAAATTAATCGGGTTTACGTAAGCGAGCTCAAAGCGGCGATTGCCGAAAATAACCATTTCGTAAAGGCCGATATCTAACCACTCAGCAACATCAAAATCCAGGCGATGCGCCACGATATTTTTGGGAATGGTCTCACTATTTTGATTCCGAATGACAGGGAATGTTCGCAAAAATCCCCAGACATAAGTGAATTTGAGCCGCCAGACCCTGGATTGTAGTTTTATCTGGTCATAAGAAGTCGCATTAGTGGAGAGACTTAAGGCGCCGTTAAAACCGGGCCCCCAAAAGTTGGAATCTTTGCCAAGCATGACTTGAAAATAGGGCAGTTTAAAAATCAGGTAAGCCACGGTCTCATCATGCCAGATGTGGGTGCCGTAGCCATTCACAAATCCGAGTCCCGGCAGCGAAATGTCAAATCGCTCGGGATAGGTTCTCGTGCCCCACTCTTTCGTATCGCGAAAATCGAAGAAAAAGCCAAGGTGAGTTCCCAGTTGTCCCCAAAGTCTGAACCCATGAGTACGCTCGAAGACCCGCTCAGTACGGTTTAACGAGTCCGGATTCGCGTAGAGAAACCGCTGGTAAAAAACCGGATCGATAAAAACCTTGAACTCATCTTTTTGAATATTGATGAGATTCCGGTAGTTTTTATAAACAAAGTCGGGGAAGGCTCTGCCGACAAAAGTCTGGTCTTTGAGTTTTTGGATTTTTGTGGTTGTCGTGTGCCCGTTCAGGCCGCCAAGCAGGCGAAATTCTTCCTGAAATTCAAAGCGCAGAAAATCAAGCTGCCGCAGCTCGACCGAGTTAAGCAGATCGCCGCCCCTTGTTTTCTCTTGAACCTGCAGTAAATAAGCGGCCATCTCCTCCCGGCTGTAAGGTTTCGTGCTATTCAAAATCCCGGTTAAAACGCCCTTTGTTTCCAGGCGGTCGACAAATCCATACGACCAGTGATTGAGAGGTACATAAACAGATTGAGCTCGCAGGCCGCTGGCCAACGCAGAAAAAAGAATGAGTAGGGCCAAAACTATTTTCAGTGAATTTTTTTTATTCTTAAATTTAAACATTGCTTGATTTTGAAGCGCACAAATTATGAAATTTCCTTAGTCCTTTAATTACGGTACAATTTCGAAGCGGGATAAAAGTATAGATCGTAATGAGATAGGCAATTGGCAGATTATTCGGCGAGCGAAATGCTATCCATCCTGCTGGTTAATTTCTGGAATGGCAAAGTTTTAATCAATATACAGCCGAGTTGTTTGAAAAATGATTTAATGCTATTGGTTAACTCTTAACTCTTAATTCTTAATTCTTAATTCTATTTAAACCCCTCAGAATTCTTTTCTTTAACTTATCATAATCGGCCTTAAGCTCTTCAACCATTCCGCTCATTTTCTGAAAATCCTGTTCGTCTTTGTTCCTTTCGACATACTCCAGACCAAAAGCCCAAAACAGGCTAAACATAAATGTCAGAAAGGTTGCTACAATAATAAGAAGTTTCCTTTTAGGCCGGGTTCTTCTTTCCGGCGTAACGGCAGCATCCAGGATCTGAACGGTTGGCGTATCCCTGGCTTCCTGAATCTTTGCGTTATAAAATTGCTGGTTTAAAAGCTGCCAAACGGTTTCCTGTACTTTGACATTGCGCACCAATTCGGCGAGCCGTAAGCCAACCTCCGGGAGGTCGGCAAAGGGAATGAAATAATCCTTCTGCTCTTCAAAGGGAACCGAATTGCCAAATTGCAAATGTTCGAACTGGACTCTTAGCTCATCCAGTTCTTTTTGCAAGCGAAGAATTATCGGGTTATCGCGTTTTAAAGTTTGCAAAGCAACTGCCAGTTCGACTTCCCTGGCCATAATCGTGCCTTTAATTTCGCCGGCTTTTTCAATGGATACTCTCGTCTGAGCCTGCAAATCAACTGCTTTATATTGAGACTGAAAATCGGCCAGGGCTGTGCCGGCGTTTTTTAAGTCCACCTCTGTTTTTTTAAGCTGTTCTTCAATGTAAATGCGGGAATTTTTCGCACGGGAAAAACTTTTTTCGCGGTTTACTTGGTCCAACGCTTCGACAAAAGAGTTTGCTACCTGCGCAGAAAGTTCTGCGTTGTGAACCGCAACTGAGATGTTAATAATGCCCTGCTCGTTGGCGAAAATAGTGGACTTCTCTCGCAGTGCATCGAGCGCATCTGTCTGATTGTCAATGTCCCAGATTTCGTATAAATTTTGCTCGGTTTCTTCCGATTTATATTTTTTTGATAAGACCGCTTCCGCAACGGTTCGGCTTTTCAGGATCTCAACAAAGATATCGGATGAGGACGCCGGAATCCCGGAAACATCAAACATGGAAATCGGAGAGTTTAGCAGCAAACTTCGCAAACCATTCTGCTCGCCCTCGCCTGGGGGTAAGAGAGTTGTGGTTGCTGTATACGTTTTTGGCAGCAAAAAACTCAGCACCAGCATCATCAGTGCCGCAAGCAGCGAGTTGCGGACGATCATTCTTCGGCGTTTAAAGATCACATCGAAATAATCCAGAAAGTTTATCTCTTCCGAAAGGCTGTTTTTATTTGAAGGGGTTTCGCTCATCGGTTAATCGATGTATCTATGATAAGATATATTGCAGCCAATTGGGCGGTAACAGTGACAACTTGCAGAAAGACCGGCCAGAATTTCCTGTCGGATTTTCGGGGTACCCAAATGATGTCGCCGGGCTGGAAAGACTTAACATCCTCGTCGTCCAGAACCTCACCCGAAACCTTGATTATTTTTGTCTTGCGCACATCCGCATCCCAGGATGCGCCGCCAGATTTGGCCAGATAATATTCCAGTTTTGCCGAGGGGTTGAAAGTCACACCGCCAGGTTTGGCGACTCTTCCGGTAATGGTAACGACCCGAGGTGCTTTCGGAACCACGATTATATCACCATTCTCAAGGATGACATCTTCATCCTTGTCGCGGTTAGCAAATAACTTTTCAAAATCAACAACGATCTCGTTTATATCTGAGGTATTCTGTCTCATCACGAAATACTGATACTCGAGATCGCTCATCTCTTCCCGCCGCATCTCGGTCAAGCGTTCAAACTCCTTATCAAATTTCAGCCGGTTTTTGGGTCGAATCAGCATGGCCTCCTGTAAAAAAGCAACGTCCGTAAACCAGCCGGCTTTGCCCAGGATTTCGCTTAGATGGGTACGGTCCCTGACGATTGAGTACTTGCCGGGGAACATAATCTCTCCCCGCAACTCTACCGTAAGGCCGACCTCCCATTGGGGTATTTGCCTGATAAAGACCTGGTCATCCTCTTCCAAAAGGATGTCGGAATGGCCATTCGTACCATTCGATAAATTCTGTAAATTTATTTTTAAAAACTTTGTGGGTTGTCCCGGGTCGATTTTAGCGACTTCTGCTTCTATCGTATAGGCTTTGCGCGTTAAACTTCCGGCCTTTAGAATGAGATCGCTTAAACGCATGTTATTTTCCAGGTCATATTCACCCGGATTTCTAATTTCACCAAATATGGAGATCTTTCGATCGTGAATCTGGTCAAGCTTGGAATAAACTTTAATCTCGTCCTCATTTTTAAGCAAAAGATTCTGCGTGCTGTCTCCGGCAACGATTTCGCGATAATTTACATACTGAAGTTTCCGGCGGCCATCTTCCTCGAGCCGGCTAATTTCGATTTTATCTTCAAAAGCATATTCAGTAAAACCGCCGGCCAGATCGATTAAATCCGTCAGCTTTTCACTCAAACCCGGCTTTAATTCAAAAATAGATTCCCGGTTAACCTCACCTTCGACGGTAACAATCTTCCGGGCCAGGGGCACAAAAATTCGGTCACCCGCTTCCAGAAATTCGTCAAAATCATTATTACCGTTCATCAGGAACTGATACAAATCCACTGACGAGGAAACCTCGCCATCACGAATAAGCTGAATATCCCGCAGGGAGCCTTTCGCAGTAGGCCCGCCTGCCAGAATCACGGCGTCCAAAACTGTGTTCATGGAGCTCAAAACATATTTGCCCGGTACAAAAACTTCACCGACTACAGCCACCATAATATTTTTGGGCTGTAATAACATGATATCAAGATTAAAATTGTCGTAATACCTGGAAAGTTTTTTCGAAAGTAGTTTTTTGAATTCTTCGATATTTAAGCCCCAAACAAAAATCACCCCGGCCGGAGGCAAAAAAATTTTACCTTCTACATTAACCGTAACTTCACGGTTTTCCTGCACATTTCCTAACAAAAAAACCCCGATTCTGTCGCCGGGTCCTAATTTGTATTTAGGAGGTAAAACCAGTCCCTCTTTTTGTTCGGCGCCCAATTCAGAACCGTTTTTATTAAAAAGATCGATGCCAAACAGCCTTAAGTCATTTCTTTTTCTGGCCGCTTGAATAGATCGGGAAGATTCTGAAAAGTTGCTTTTGCTAAAAAAAGCTTGCAGAGATGTGGAATGAGGTGAATTAAAGCGTGAGGAGTCTGTTAGTGCCCGTTTTTGATTTTGAGAAAAACCCGTACTTGAAATGATCGATAAAAAAAGCACGAAAAATATAAGCTTAAACTTCCTGTACATTTATTAAGCCAAGTTTAATACATATAATCCTTTATCTATGCTAAAGTACAAAAAAAAAGACTGGCAGTCAATACATATTTCACAATTAAAACAAAATAAAACAGATTGAAGTAATAAGGCCGGGAAACAATCAATTGTTCCCGGCCGGTCTGCAAGGAAGGAAGAAAAAAATTATCGTAAAAGAGTCATCTTTTTAACGCGGCGTTCCAGGGAGACATTCACCAGTAAGCCTCCCTTCACCACATCGCGTTTGACCTCGAGGCTGTAAATATAAACCCCGCTTGGCACCTGGATATTATCGTTATTTGTGCCATCCCAAACCACTTTATGATCGCCTTGTGGCATTTCAGCGCTGACAAGAGTTTTGACTAACTGCCCGAGGGGATTGTATACTTTCAGCTCAACTTCCCTTTGTTTCTCCAGAAAGAAGCTGATTTCAGTCTCGGGGTTAAAGGGATTCGGAAAGTTTTGATGTAGCGAGAATGTTTGGGTTGACTGTTTGATCTCCTGAGAGCCATCCGAAGTGTAAATGACCGTGTTATTCGAAGTTACTTTATTCGGATTAGCCGCACGATCATAAATATTATTTACAGATAGACTATATTCGACGCTCCGCTGATGAGTGGATGTAACCAAATGCACCCTGGTTAAATTTTGATCCAGGGCTGCTACGATGACCTCAATGTTGGGACTGATCGAATAATTGCCTAAAATTTCGGCAGATGCCTTGTCGAGCGGCTCGCTAAAATTCAGATCGATCTGGGTCGCCCCTTTGACATTGACCGACACCAACTGGGGAGCCGTTGTGTCGGTACTGGAGTCTGCGGGAATGTTATAACCTTGAGTGCTTCCCGAAGCGATTGGAGTGCCGTCCACATCTGTCACATCAGTGACGGTTATGACATAACCCTGACCCTTCGTATGCTGGGAAGTCGTCAAATGCACAGTTCTCAAATCAGCATCTAAAGATGCCGCCAACACCTGAACTCCACCGTTAATTGAATAATTCGCCGGGTTTTCCGCTGAAGCTTTGTCAAGAGATCTTGAGAATAAAACGTCCAGCTTGGTATCGTCACCGACACTCACACCTGTAATTTGCGGGGGTGTTCCCTGCGTTGGCGTAAAACTCACTTCACCGGAAAAACCACTTTCGTTAGCGGAAAAATCATAAGCGGTTACGACGAAAAAATAGGTTGTTCCAACCGCCAGATTATTGATGATAAAGGAGGTCGTGTTACCGACATCAAGTACATCATCATAATTGCCTGAACTGGTACCGTAATAGATCTTGTATCCACTTAAATCACTTTCGGTATTCGCATCCCAGCTAACTGTAGCGGTTTCAGCAAATACAAATGCCGTCGAAAAAAACAAGGAAGTCATGATGAGTAAACGAGTTACAAAACTCTTCTTAAGGCATGGCATCTTTTTAAATCTCCTTGGTTGCATGTGAATCTTGGAATCAGTACAACGGCAAAGGGTATGCCATGGTTCAAAAAATATCACAAGATATTGTTAAATATAAATTTATATCTAACAAACTTGTGCTGATTTGTTTAAAATATTTTACAATAATTACAAACCTGTAATTCGGATTGGTAAGAATAGTCGTCAGCTTTCAGCGATCAGCAATCGAGAGCAACGCCCCGAACGCAGAATAATAGTGTTCAAGTGCTGGAACAGGCAAGAGTTCTCGGCCTACCGATCCGGCAGTTCGGCCACTTCTGCTACCAACGCACAAACACGATAATACTATTATCCGCATGGCGATGCTATTGAGATATCACGCCACTATAGTTTCTACAAACAAATCTTAACGAGAAAGTTTAGTTTGGAATTTATATATGAAAGAATGGCTGGAGGAACCAGAAAGGTTATTTGCTGCAAGCTAAAAGAAGCTACCCAGAATTATTCATAAAATTTACCACAGAAGCACTAAGCCTGTCCTGAGCCTGCCGAAGGGACAGAGAGAATAAAAGATTTATAACCAGAGTGTGTTCAAAACCAAGTTTTTGAAATCGAAATTGATTACCCTGACAAATGTTCAATATCTCCAATATAATCAAACCTCTGGGCCTTTGTGTCTCTGTGATTCATGAATTTATTCGAGCTAAGTATTCTTCTTCCAGGAGGAGTGGGTTATATCGTACTGATTGATTTTGTAATTCAGGGCTCTGGGTGAAACGCCGAGTTGACTTGCTGCGTCTTTCTGAACCCATTTGCTATCCTGAAGGGCATAAAGGATGGTTTCCTTCTCAATGGTTTCGAGATTTAGGGTGTTAAAACTGATGAAGCCGCCGTCACGGGATTTGCGGCGGTCCCTGCCGCCGGCGGCAAAATAATCCTCACCCGGCATTGCAAGATCCTCGGGTGATATCATTTCGCCGTCTTCGCAGACGAGTACGGATCTTTCTATCAGGTTCTTTAATTCACGGATGTTGCCGGGCCAGGAATGATTTCGAATAAGCGCTTCGGTTTCTTTATTAAACCCTTTCACCTCTTTCCGTATTTCCTGTGAAAATTTTCTCAGGAAGAATTCGGCGATAATCAAAATATCTTCTCTACGGTCGCGAAGCGGTGGAATGTTTAAGGTAACCACATTCAGACGGTAATATAGATCTGCCCTGAACATGCTTTCCTCGATTAAATTAAAAAGATCTTTATTCGTGGCCGCGATGATGCGAACATCTACTTTTATATTTCGATTGCCACCGACCCGGTTAAACTCTTGATCCTGCAAAACCCGCAAAATCTTAGCCTGGGTCGTCGGATGCATGTCGCCAATTTCATCCAGAAAAAGCGTGCCGCCGTCTGCCTGTTCAAACTTACCGACACGGGTCTGAAAAGCGCCGGTAAACGCACCTTTTTCATGGCCGAACAATTCGCTTTCCAGCAAATTCTCCGGAAGAGCTGCACAATTCACCTTTACAAATTGTTTGTCTGAACGATCGCTGATGAACTGAATGAGGCTGGCTATTAATTCTTTTCCGGTACCCGTTTCTCCCTGGATCAAAATAGAGGCGTTGCTCTTCGAAACCTTTTTAATTAATTTGAAAATCTCCTTAATTTCAGGGCTTCTACTAACCAGCGGGTAATGAAAATCAAATCCGAAATTTTTGCCCCAGTCCCCATTTAGCGATTGTTCTTCGTCTTTTGGTTTCGACATAGACTGCCTGGTCCAATCCTCCAATTTTTCCAAGTTACACACCCTATCACGGTAGTTATCGACAACTGATACTGACATCTTGAAATCTTAACTTAATTTATAGTGATATTTTTTTCTTGCAACGACATCAATGTTTCGGTCAGATATTATAGAGTACGATTTGACCCAAAAACACTTTTTAAAATAGAATTTCAAATATATTTGCATCTAACTTTTGCAGAATATG
>SMXC01000208.1 GCA_004356825.1 Caldithrix sp. | reverse complement strand
CCGATGTTGGCTTCTGCCATTTAAGTAGCAGGGCGTGTAATCTTTCCTGATCAATGGGCTTGGAAATGTAATCATCCATTCCTTGATCAATACAATTTTGACGATCGCCTTCGATGGCATTTGCCGTCATGGCAATAATCAACTGATGTTTGTCGGTGCCGATCTCGCTGTCACGCAGTGCCCTGGTTGCTTCGAAACCATCCATGACGGGCATCTGACAATCCATAAAAACAATATCATAAGAAAACTGCTGCTGCATTTCGACACATTCCTGCCCATTTGCCGCGACAGCTACATTGCAACCCATTTTTTCCAACATTTTTTTGGCCACTTTCTGATTAACAATATTATCTTCGACCAGCAACACCTTACTGCTAATGATATCCGCATCGGTATCTTTATCCATTACATTGTGAGCCTCAGAAATGGTATGTCGAGTAATCATTTGCACCGGCTCGGTTCCATTCTGGATGTGATCCCACAGGAGACAAATCATTTTGTATAAGATGCCAAGGTTTATCGGTTTGCCCAAAT
Source organism: Caldithrix sp. (assembly GCA_004356825.1). Taxonomy (GTDB): domain Bacteria; phylum Zhuqueibacterota; class Zhuqueibacteria; order Oceanimicrobiales; family Oceanimicrobiaceae; genus Oceanimicrobium. Next base: position 4,960 of record SMXC01000208.1, on the reverse strand, counting down.
AACCACTAAATCCTTGTTTGTGAAACAGGTTGCCATCACCACGCGAGCCGGATGAAGACAACAATATAAACTTTGTTTTTTCCGTTAAGGGATCAGCCTTAATCGTTTCGATTAAATCCCCGCCTGACATTTCCGGCATTTGATAATCGGAGAGCACTATCTGGAACGGATCCTTATCCAGAATGGTTTTTTTTAGTCGGGCAATCGCAGCAGCGCCTGACGTGACCGTTTCGGTGCGAATTTTCCAGCGGGATAATTGTCTGGAAAGGATATCCAGGTTGATCTGATTATCATCCACCACCAACAGACGTAGCTGACTAAAATCCACATCAACGGGGACCTGGACCGTGTCCGTATTGGATATAGGTAATGTCAGATCAAAACGAAGGGTCGTGCTCTTACCTAGTTTACTGCTGATGCTGATTTTTCCGCCCATCAGTTCAATTAACTGTTTACATATCGTCAGACCTAATCCGGTACCACCAAACCTGCGTGTTGTTGAGGTATCGGCCTGGGTAAAGGGCTGAAATAAGGCCTTTTGTACCTCCTCACTGATGCCGATACCGGTATCGGTAATCGCAATGGAAAGATGGGCTTCTTCCTTATTGTGTGAGAGCGACGTAATCTCCAGCAAAACATAGCCTTTTTCAGTAAATTTGACGGCGTTGCCGAGCAGGTTCATCAGGATCTGGCGGATACGTCCGGGGTCACCGATAAAATGTTGCGGCAGATCGGGCGCATAATTGACGATGAGCTCAATCCCTTTTTTAGAACATTTTGCAGTAAACAGCTCGCTGGTTTCCATTATCGCATTCATGAGATCGAACGGAATCGGTTCGATGTCCAGTTTGCCGGCTTCGATCTTGGCGAAATCCAATATGTCGTTGATGATGTCCAGCAGGAGATTACCGGATTGATTGATGGTCTCAACATAATCGCGTTGTTCTCTGCTGAGCTTGGTATCCGCAAGGATTTGTGTCATCCCCAGTACACCGTTCATGGGCGTGCGTATTTCATGACTCATGGTTGCAAGAAAACTATCCTTGGCATGCGTGGCCAGCTCGGCCTTTTCTTTTTCAATAATCAGGTCCTGATTCGCCTTCTCCATATGCTCGCGGGATAACTTCAAGGTGGTCGTCATATTATTAAATGACTGCCCCAGCCTGCCGATCTCATCCTGGCTGTCGATGGCAATGGACTTTGTAAAATCACCTGTTGTCACTTTGTAAATCGCATTAACCAATATCTGTAGCCTTCTAACAAGAGAGTTTGAAACCATAAATGCCACAAATAGCGCAATAGATATAGCCATGATGGTGCTGGCAATGATCACAAAGATCGTCGTCGTTGCAGCCGCTTCCGCATCTTGCACGCGAGCAGTCATTAGTACTCTTTCTGTATTGCTAAATTCTGCTAATTCCTTTCTTATCGCATCGACAATATTCTTACCGGTTTCGTTTTCGATCAATAGAGTGACATCATTCATGCTGGCGCTGCGTTGATTAATACTCCTGCGAATATCAATCTCTGGCTTGGCCGCGATCTGCCGCCACTGCGCTGCCTTGAGTCGTACTTGTTCAATTTCCGATATCATTTTTTGTTTATCAAACCCGGCCGACACATAGCTGCGTAATTCGTCCAAGTGATTTTGCAAGGATTCTCCACCCTCAACAAAGGGTTGCAGGAAGCTTTCTTTCCCGGTGATTAAGAAGCCGCGTTGCCCGGTCTCCTGATCGACCATGTCTTTGGCGATGGCGGCAATAAATTGCTGCCCCGTCTCCGACTGGGCTAGTTCAAATTTGCCAATGAGTCTTTCCAGCTTGCCGCGAATCTTATCCAGGATGGTTTTGCCAATACCTTTACCCAGCATGATTTCAATTTGCTCAGTCTTCGCTCTACCCGCGTTCACCTGTCGACGAAGGTCTATCACTGGCAAGACGGCCTTGTCCCGCCATTCAGTGGCCAGGGCTTCAATCTCTTTGATCTCGTCCAGGACTGTACTAATTTGGTAGTAGTTTGAGATCAGATATTTTAATTTAGGAATGGTCGCTCTGAAATTTGCCAGACCGGCTGTATAGGGTTCGAGAAATTCTTCATCGCCCGTGATCAGGTAGCCGCGCTGCCCGGTTTCCTGATCTACCATGGCCTTTTTTAAGACGAGGATCTGATAGGAGGCCTTTAAGTGATTTGAATCGAGAAAAATTTGATTAAGTTTTGCAAACAACACTCTGAGTTCATCTAGAATATTTTTGCCTTTGCCACGCACCAGTACTTTCTGAATGTATTGTAAAGTCTGTAAGTCGCTCTTATTGATTCGTCGTCGGGCGGCAATCTCGGGTTTGGCTGCTTTTTCCAACCATTCTTTCCCCTTTAAATGAACCTGCTTGACATCTGTCAATAGAGCGTTAACAACGTTTTTTGTTAACGCATTTTTTGTTAACGCACTTTTCAACAAAACTCTTAGCTCAATAATGGCGTCATCAAAAGCAGCTTGACCAGAGATATAGGGCTGCAAGAAATTTTCTTCTCCGGTGATGAGATAGCCGCGTTCTCCGGTTTCCTGATCAACCATGGCTTTTGCAATTTTCAGCACGAGATTGGATCCCACTACATTGCCTGCCATATAGAACTGCTGTTCTATGTTTGACAGAAGATCACGAATGTCGTCCAATATTTCCTTACCACGGCCACGACTCAAGGTGCTTTGAAGAAACTCTAAGGTTGATAAGCCGGATTCGGCGATCTCCCTGCGTGCAATAATTTCCGGTTCTGCGGCGTTATCACGCCATTCCTGAACCATGGCACGCAGCCTCTCGAGTTTGATAAATATGATTTTCTTGCTGACGTTGTTACTAACCAATGTTCGTAGTTTTGCGAAATGATTTTTTAAACTCTTTTTGCCTTTATCATAAGGTTGCAGGAAATCTTTCTTGCCGGTAATGAGATATCCTCTCTGCGCCGTTTCCTGGTCGACCATGTCCTTGCCGAGGGCGATCACCAGACCTTGCGCTGGTTTGATATTCGCTTTGATGAACGCCAATTCCATCTTCTCTAAGGCCGCTCTCATTCTATCGTGGATGTCCTTGCCGTGTGAATCGGCCAGTTTTTGTTCAATCACTTTATAGTTATTAACTTTGCTGTCTGATTCTTTATCACGCATTTTGATCTCGGGTGCGGCGGCTTCGTCCGACCATCGCTGTGCCAACGTTTCAAGCTCAGTTATATCAGACAGTATTCGTTTCTTGTCAAATCCTCCTTCTAATACGCGCCTCAAGGCGCTCATATTCTTATCGAAATTTTCCTGACCTGCTTTATACGGTTCGAGAAATTCTTCCTCACCGGTAATCAGATAACCGCGTTGCCCGGTTTCCTGATCGACGATGTCTGTGGACAAGGACAGGAGTAGATTGACGGCTTGTTGATTGCTTGACTTTTCGAGACTATCGTTGATGTCACTGATTGTGACTCGTATCTTATCGAGAATATTCTTACCCACTTTCTTTCTCAACACATTTTGCATATAGGCCAAACTTTTATTCGTTTCCGGTACGCCACGGCGTTTATCAATCTCAATCGCTGCCGCTTTCTGCAGCCACTCTTTTTCAAGGCTGTCGACTCTTGCCAGTCGCAGGATTTGCACAGGGTTATCAGCGACGAGTAGTTTTAGATCGGATATTCTGCTATCCCAGACTTTTTGCGCTTTTTCAAAGGGTTCCAGGAAGGATTCTTTGCCGGTGATTAAAAAGCCGCGTTCACCCGTCTCCATATCGATCATAAGTTTGGCCAGTTCCTGACCGTCGGTGATCACCTGGTGGGTATGTTGTACCCACTTGGTATCATCCGTCAGTTTTCCGATACTGAAATAAACGAGGGTGGCAATAACAATCATCAGCAGTAAGGGCACAGAAAACCCGAGCAGGATTTTTTGTCGAGTCTGCAATTGATTAAATTTGTGCTGGCAGAAATTTATGAAACGGCTAGACATTTTGAGTCCTGTCTGAACCGTCCTTCTTAATCTTCTCATTTTAGCCAAGTCCATTCACTAGTTTTACTTTCATAATTGAGTATCGGCGTTGTTCAGGCAAGGTTTAAGCATGATGCGAAAAGAGATGTGACGCAAAGATGATTCCGGAATAGATCGTTTACGGAGACATTTATTTCTATTTTTTTCAAATCAAACGAATGAGTGACCTAAACCATATACCCTTAGCATTTTCTTATTATCTGAACGGTACAAATCTCCGGACAAGTCCTGAACAGCAGATCCTTACACTAGCATCAGATTCTGAATCCGGATTAGCGAAACAGTTAAAAAGCTACCGGTAAATTGAATCATAAGTGTCTTAAAGTGGGAAGGCCAATATTAGACGTGGTAACTCCCTCTGAACATTCTGAAGGATTTTCCCATGCATCCAGTAACTTGACACGACTCACTCACATTTATTTCTTTCCATTTTGTCCTAAAATTCGTATATTTTTATATGCGGATTCCGTACGAGAAAACTTTGGTTCTGTTTTTATTAGGCTGGGTGAACCTTTCAGGCCAGTCCACAGAAATCAAGTTTGAACGTCTTTCGGTTGAACATGGCCTCTCCCAAAGTTCTGCTTCTGTGATCATGCAGGACAGTCAAGGGTTTATGTGGTTCGGCACTCAGGACGGTCTGAATAAATATGACGGCATCAATTTTACAATTTACCGGCACGACCCACTCGATACGACCACCATTTCAGGTAATTATATCGGCAGTCTTTGCGAAGATAAGGATGGTCTTATCTGGGTCGCAACCGGGGACGGCGGACTCGACAGGTTTGATGTTAAAAAAGGGATATTCGAACACTTCAGAGCTGCATTCATTGCAAGCAGTTCTTCAAATGCAATTTCGGTGCGAAGAATTTACCGGGATAAGCTGGGCAATATTTGGTTTGCTACCAGCCAGGGTTTGGCCAGATTTAATAAACT